>NZ_JBJGYS010000014.1:0-137067 GCF_054050115.1 Geodermatophilus sp. SYSU D00708
TCAGCAGGTAGACGCCGAGGGCGAGCAGGATCAGCGACATGACCGGGGCGGCGACCTCGGTGGAGAGGTTGGCCAGCACGGTGGCGCCGAGGAAGGCGCCGACGGCGCCGGGGACGCCGACCTTGGCGACCACGCGCCAGTCGACGTTGCCGAACTTCCAGTGCGACAGGCCCGAGGCCAGGGTGGTGCCGATCTCGGCGAGGTGGATGGTGGCCGAGGCGGTGGCCGGGTTGGTGCCGATGGCCAGCAGCAGGGTGGTCGAGGTGACGCCGTAGGCCATGCCCAGGCTGCCGTCCACCAACTGCGCACCCAGACCGACCAGGGCGAGCAGGACGAGGCTCTTCACGGGGTTCTCCGGATCCGGGGAGGTCGCGGGCGCGCGGCAGGGCGCGGCACAGCGCGGGACGAGCGGGGGAGGGGGTCGCGCGACAGCGCGAGGAGGTCAGCAGCCCGGACAGCGGGCGGTGCAGACACGCAGCAGGTCGACGTGGATCCGCCCCACGAGGAGCACCGTCGTCACCGCCACGGCGATATGTCTACCAGATCGATCGGGATTGGCGTCAACCGCGGTCCCAGCCAGCGGGACACCGTCCTCTGGGCGGGGGATGCGACGGGCCCGGCAGGACGCGCCTGCCGGGCCCGTGGCGGAGGGAGTCCCCCCGGTGGGTCAGCCGACGACGAGGTCGGTGAGGAAGTAGGCCAACGCCGCGACCGCGGCCGCGGCCGGGAGCGTGACCACCCAGGCGACGACGATGTTGCCGGCCACGCCCCAGCGGACCGCCGAGAGCCGTCGGGTGGCGCCGACGCCCATGATCGACGTCGTCGTGATGTGCGTCGTCGAGACGGGGACGGCGAACACCGTCGCGGTGGTGACCATGACGCTGGAGGCCACCGTCTGGGACGCGAAGCCACCGGCCGGGGTGAGCTGGATGATCCGGCGTCCCATCGTCCGCATGATGCGGAAGCCCCCGGCGTACGTGCCGGCGCTGATCGCGAGCGCGGCGGCCAGGACCACCCACAGCGGCACGGTGAAGTCCTCGATCTCCCCGGCGGTGAACAGCGCCAGGGTGATGACCCCCATGGTCTTCTGCGCGTCCTGCAGGCCGTGGCCGAGGGCCATCGTCGCCGAGCTGAGGACCTGCGCGTACTTGAAGCCGCGGTTGGCCCGGGCGACGTGCGCCCCCCGGAAGGACCACAGGATCAGCAGCATGAACAGGTAGCCCAGGCCGAACCCCACCATGGGTGACACGATCATCGGGACGACGACCTTGTCGAGCACGCCCATCCACTGGACGGTGTGCGCGGCGGCCAACGCGGCGCCGACCAGTCCACCGATCAGCGCGTGCGAGGACGAGGAGGGCAGCCCGAACCACCAGGTGATCAGGTTCCAGACGATGGCGCCGATCAGCGCGGCGAAGACGATCTCGAGGCCCTCGGTGCCCTCGGGCGGGTCGATGATCCCCGCCCCGACGGTCTTGGCCACCTCGGTGGAGAGCAGCGCGCCGATCAGGTTCATCACCGCGGCCAGCGCCAGGGCCACCCGCGGGGTCAGCGCCTTCGTCGACACCGCCACGGCGATGGCGTTGGCCGCGTCGTGGAAGCCGTTGGTGTAGTCGAAGGCCAGGGCCACCAGGACGATGACGACCAGCGCGACGAAGGCGGCGTCCATAGGGGGTCAGGACTCCTTGACGGTGATCGTCTCGACCACGTTCGCCACGTGCTCGAAGGCGTCCGCGGCCTCCTCGAGCTGGTCGGCCACCTCCTTGAGCTTGAGGATCTCCAGCGCGTCGAACTCGCCGCTGTAGAGGCGCGACAGCAGCCGCCGGTACAGCTTGTCGGCCTCGTTCTCGATGCGGTTGACCTCGATCCAGTAGTCGGAGAGGTCCTTCAGCGTCCGCAGCCGGGGCATCGCCTCGGCAGTCGTCTGGGCGGCCCGCTGCAGCAGGGCGGCCTGCTGGGTCATCTCGGCCGGCAGGGTGCCCAGGCCGGTGAGGATCACCAGGTCGGCGGCGGCCTCGACGAAGTCCATGACGTCGTCGAGGTCGCTGGCCAGGTTGTAGATGTCCTCACGGTCGAACGGCGTGACGAAGCTCGAGTTCAGCTGCCGGAAGATCGCGTGGGTGGACTGGTCGCCAACGTGCTCGAGCTCGCGCAGCTTGTCGGCCAGCTCGCCGCGGCGGGCGTGGTCGTGGATGAACTCGCTGAGGACGGCGGTGGCCGTCACCAGGTTCTCCGCGGAGGCGGTGAACAGCGGGTAGAAGCTCGAGTCCTTGGGGGTCAGGCTGAAGGGCACGACGTGGGGCTCCCGATCGGCTAGGGGGACCGTCACCCGCCGGCCTGGCGGTCACACGGCCGTCGGGCAGCATAGGTGCCCGTTCACCGCGGGTTCACGCAGGTGTCACGCCCGCGCGGCGTCGGCTTCCCCTCCGGAGAGGGCGTCGACCAGGTCGGCCCGTGCCCGGGCGACCCGCGATCGGATCGTGCCGACCGGGCAGCCGGCGACCTCCGCGGCCTCGGCGTAGGGCAGGCCCAGGAGCTGGGTCAGCACGAACGCCTCGCGCCGGTCGGGTGCCAGCCGGGCCAGCAGGTCGGTGACGACGGCGCCCTCGCCCACGTGGTCGGCGCCGTCGGTGCGCTCGAGGCCCTCCAGGTCGGCGTCCTCCCGGACGAGGGTGAGCCGCCGGCGCCGCCGGGAGCGCACCGCGTCGGCGCAGACCCGGCGGGCGATCGCCAGCAGCCAGGTGCGCAGCGAGGACCGGCCCTCGAACCGGTGCAGGGCACCGAAGGCGCGCAGGTAGGTCTCCTGGGTCAGGTCGTCGGCCGACTGCCGGTCGCCGAGGGCGGCGCACAACCGCCAGACGTCGGACTGGGTGGCCCGCACCAGCGCCGCCGCGGCGAGGGGGTCGCCGTCGACGGCGGCGGAGGCCAGCCGCTCCAGTTCGTCCACGCCGTCCATCCTCCCGGGAAGCCACCGGCCGGGCTGCTCCCGAAATCGGGGGGAACCAACCGGCCCCGGACGACGACTACCCCATCATGCAGTGCACCCCCTACCGCGAGGCGCTGTCGGCGCGACTCGACGGTGAGCACCCCGGTCTGCCGGCCGGCGAGCTCGACGCCCACCTCGCGTCGTGCGCCGCCTGCGCGGTCTGGGCCCGTCGCGCCGAGCTGGTCACCCGGCGGGCCCGGCTGGCCCCGGCCCCGGCTGTGCCGGATCTCACCGCCGCGGTCCTGGGCGCGCTGCCCCGGGAGCTGCCGGGAGCCGCAGCGGCCGCGCGTGCCCGGCTGGCCGCCACGGCCCTGCGGCTGGCCCTGCTGGCGGTGGGGGTGGCCCAGGCCGGGTTCGCCTGGCCGGCGCTCGCCTCCGGCGCGGCCGCGATGAGCGCGCCGGTGCACATGGCCCACGAGTCAGGTGCCTGGAACCTCGGCATCGCGGCGGCCTTCCTCGCCGTCGCCGCCGCTCCGCGCCTGGCCGCCGGCGCGCTGCCCTTCCTCGGGACGGCGGCCGTGCTGCTCGCCGTCCTCACCGTCGCCGACCTGCGGGCCGGCCACGTGCACGCCGACCGCGCCCTGGCCCACCTCGTCCTGCTCGTCGGCGTCGCCCTGGTGGCGACCGTCGCCTGGCGGGGGCGCCGGCGCAGGGCGGTCCCCGCGGTCGCCCGCGAGCGGGTGCCGGCGTGACGCGCCGCTCGCCGGCCGCGGCGCTGCTCCTGCTGCTGGGCCTGCTCGGGGCCTGGCTGGGTGCGGGGGTCGTGACGGCGCCGCCCGCAGCCGCCCACGCCGAGCTCGTCTCCACCGATCCGGGAGAGGGCGCCCGGCTCGCCGCGATGCCCTCGCAGGTGACGCTGCGGTTCAGCGAGGGCGTCTCGCTCGGCGCCGGCTACGCCCGGGTGCTGACCTCCGACGGCCAGCGGGCCGACACCGGCACGGCGGCGGTGGAGGGCGCGACGCTCACCGTGCCGCTGCGCAGCGGCCTGCCCGACGACGGCTACCTGGTGACCTATCGCGTGGTGTCGGCCGACTCGCACCCGATCTCGGGGGCGTACTCCTTCGTCGTCGGCGACGGGGAGCTGGTTCCGGCGGGGAGCTCGGCGAGCGAGGCCGACAGCGACCCGGTGGTCGCTGCACTCCTGCCGGTCGCCCGCTGGCTGGGCTACGCCGGCCTGGCGCTCGGGATCGGGGTGCCGGTGCTGCTGCTGACCGGCTGGCCCTCCGGCTGGGCCTCGCGGCGGCTGCGCCGGCTGGTGACCGGCGGGCTGGCCGCGGTCGCCGCGGGCGCCGTCCTCACCTTCCTGCTGCAGGGGCCCTACGCCGCGGGCAGCGGGCTGGGCTCGGTGGCCGACCCGGCGCTGCTGGGCGCCACGGCGGCGTCGGCGAACGGCATCACGCTGCTGGTCCGGGCGGTGCTGGCGGTCGCGCTGCTGCTCGCGCTGTGGCCGTCGTGGGGCAGCGGGCAGGCGCCCGAGCGCAGCGTCCTGGTCGTCGCCGGCCTCGCGGCGGCCGGGCTGGTGCTCGCCACCGCCGCGGTCGGGCACCCGGTCGCGGGCCCCTGGCCGGTGCTGGCCGTGGCGGCGGCGACCGTGCACACGGCCGCCATGGCCGTGTGGCTGGGTGGTCTGGTCGGCCTGCTCGCCGGGGTCCTGCGCGAGGACGCCCCCGCGGCCGACCTGGCCCGCGCGCTGCCGCCGTTCTCCCGGCTGGCCGCCGGGTCGGTCACCGCGCTCGTCGTCACCGGCGTCGTGCAGTCGGTGCGGGAGGTCGGCTCACCCGCCGCCCTGGTGACGACGACCTACGGCTGGGTGCTGGTGGCCAAGCTGGCCCTGGTGCTCCTGCTGCTCGCCGCGGCCGGCATCTCCCGGGTGTGGGTGCAGCAGCACCTCGGGATCTCCCGCCCGCGGCCGGCCGGGCGCCGCCGGGTGACCGCGCACGCGTTCTCCGCGACCGCCGACCCCGAACCGCACCCGGTGGTCGCCTCGGCCGCGGGGGCGCGGGCCGAGGTCCAGGCGCAGGCCGCCGCCGTCGAGCGGCCCGTGCTGCGCCGCTCGGTGCTGGTGGAGCTGGGCATCGCCGTCGTCGTCCTGGCGCTGTCGGCGGTGCTCGTCGGCACCCCTCCGGCGCGCGCCGAGGTCGCCCAGCCGGTCGACGTGACCCTGCCGCTGCAGACCGCCGCGGGTGCCAACGGCAGCGTCCAGGTCTCCGTCGACCCGGCCACCAGCGGACCCAACACGCTGCACGTCTACCTCTTCGACCAGTCGGGGCTGCTCGCCCAGCCGGCCGACATCCGGGTGACCCTCACCGAGCCGGAGCAGGAGATCGGCCCGATCGACGTCGCCCTGGAGCCGGCCGGGCCCGGCCACTACGTCGGCGACGGGATGGCCATCCCGGGCGCCGGCACCTGGACCCTCGCGGTCACCGTCCGCCTCGACGAGTTCACCGCCAGCACCGCCAGCACCACGCTCGCGGTGCGCTGACCCCGCACGACCCCGTTCCGACAGGAGAACCATGTCCGCACCGCTGCCCAGACCGCTCGCCCGGCTGGGCGTCGTCGTCCTCGCCCTGCTCACCGCCCTGGCCGCCGCCGTCGCGACGGCCGGCGTCGCCTCGGCGCACGTGAGCGTCTCGTCGGCCGACGCCGCACCCGGCGGCTTCGGCAAGCTCACCTTCCGGGTGCCCAACGAGAGCGACACCGCCAGCACCGTGGCGCTGCGCATCTCCATCCCGGAGGAGGCGGCGATGGCCTCGCTGCGCTACGAGGCCGAGCCCGGCTGGACGGTGACGATGACCACCTCGGACCTGCAGACGCCGCTGGAGAGCCACGGTGAGCAGGTCACGAGCTACGTCTCGGTCGTGGAGTTCCGGGCCGCGGACGGCGGCGGGATCCGGCCGGGGGAGTTCGCCGAGTTCTCCCTGTCGGGCGGGCCGATCCCGGACGTCGACCAGGTCGCCTTCCCGACGGTGCAGACCTACAGCGACGGCACCGAGGCGGCGTGGATCGAGCCGACCGTCGATGGCCAGCCGGAGCCGGAGCGCCCCGCGCCGGTGCTGGCGCTGGCCGGCGGCTCGACGGGCTCCGGCGGCGAGGAGCCGGCCAGTGCCGGTGCGGCCGAGCCGGCGTCCGGTGACACGGCCACCGATCCCGCGGCCTCGACCGAGGCGGCGGGCGACGGCGGCTCGAGCACCGGCACGGTCGCGCTGGTGCTGTCGATCGTGGCCCTGCTCCTGGGCCTCGGCGGCGTCGCCCTGGGGTGGCGGGCCGGCCGTCGTACCGTGTCCTCGTGACCCCGCTCCGCCGCAGCCGTCCGGCCGTGCTGGCGCTGTGCGCCGGGCTCCTGCTGGCCGGCTGCGGCGGTGGCGCCGCCGCCGAGGACGGCGAGGGGCACGACCACTCCGGCGGCGTCGCCGTGGTCGAGGGCCCCGAGGACCGCTATGCCGGCCTCGACCTGCCCGATCCCTACCAGCGGCCCTCGTTCACGCTCACCGACACCGCCGGCCAGGCCTACGACTTCGCGGCCGCGACCGCCGGCACGCCGACGCTGCTGTTCTTCGGCTACACCAACTGCCCCGACGTCTGCCCGACGACGATGGCCGACGTCGCCGTCGCGCTGCGCGGCCTGGACCCGGCGCTGGCCCAGCGGGTGCAGGTGGTCTTCGTCACCACCGACCCGGCGTTCGACACCCCGGAGGTGCTCGCCGAGTACCTGGGCCGGTTCGACGGCGACCTGCCCAACCGCTTCGTCGGGCTGACCGGCGACCAGGCCGCGGTCGACCGCGCGCAGCTGGCCACCGGCGTGCCGCTGGCCGAGGAGCAGGGCCGGCTGCACTCCTCGCTGCTGCTGCTGTACGGCGCCGACGACCTGGCGCACGTGGCCTTCGACACCGGCAACACCAGCCGCGACATCGCCGGCGACCTCGACCTGGTGGCGGGGGCGTGAGCCGCGCGACCGGGCGTCTGCTGGTCGTCGTCCTCGGGACGCTGGCCGCCCTGCTGGTGGCCGGCCCGGCGCAGGCGCACGTCGGCGGCGGGGCCGCCGGCAGCGACTTCGACGCGCGCGTGCTGGCCGTCGAGCCCGCGATGCCAGGCGTCGAGGTGCGGGCCCTGTCGTTCGGCGACGAGTTCGAGGTCGTCAACCCGACCGCCCACGACGTCGAGGTGCCCGGCTACTCCGACGAGCCCTACCTGCGGATCGGCCCGGACGGCGTCTGGCGCAACGCCAACAGCCCGGCCACCTACATCAACCTCGACCGGTACGGCCGGACGGCGCTGCCGGCGAACGCCGACCCCGACGCCGAGCCGGAGTGGGTGCAGGTCTCCACGCAGCCGCAGTACGTGTGGCACGACCACCGCACCCACTGGATGAGCGAGGGGCTGCTGCCGCCGGCGGTGGCCGCCGACCCGACTCGTGACCACCTGGTGTCGGAGTGGGTCGTCCCCGTGTCCTACGCCGGCACCGCCGTCCAGGTGCGCGGCGAGCTTACCTGGAGCCCGCCGCCCTCGCCGTGGGTCGTGTGGCCGGTCTACGCCGCGGTCGCCCTGGTGGCCGGGGCCGCCGGGCTGCTGGCCCGCGGGCCGCGGCTGCTCGGCGGGCTGCTGCTCGTGGGCGGGGCCGCCGCGCTGTGGCACGCCGCGATGACCCCGGAGCCGGCGGCCAGCACGTCGTCGCACGCGGGGGCCGTCGTCTCGGCGCTGCTGCCCGCGCTCACCGCCGTGGCGGTCGCGGTCCTGGGGTTCGTCGCCTCCCGGCGTGGGCGCGGGGCGATGACCGGGCTGCTGGCCGTCGTCCTCGGCTGGCTGCTGCTGGTGCAGGGGCTGCCCGACGTCGACGTCCTGTGGACCGCCCACGTGCTCTCCAGCGGCCCGGCCCTGCCGGGCCGGGTCGCCGTCGCCCTGCTCGTGGCACTGGGGGCCGGCTGTGTCGTCGGCGGCATCGCCGCGACCCGCCGCTTCCGGGAGACCGGTGGCCGCCCCGGCTCCCGGCCGGCCGAGGAGCCCCTGCCGGTCGGCTGATCGGCAGGGGGCCGCTGGATCAGTCCTCGGGGACGGGGTGCAGCCGACCCCGGGCGGCGAACATCTCGTTGGCCCGCTCGAGGTCGGCCTCGAAGTCGACCTCGACGGCGGAGAACCGGGAGATGTCCAGCGGCCGGAACCGCAGCCCCTCGCCGAGGATCGCCGTCTCGATGCCGCGCTCGAAGTAGTCCTGCGCGGCGCAGGCGGCCAGGTGCTCGACGAGGACGGGCTTGTCCGCCGACGACACGTAGTTGATGCCCACCGCCTCGCCGAGGCCGCCGACGACGGTCTTGGACAGCTCGGCGATGCAGCCGTCGGCGTCGAGGGTGTACTTGACCTCCTCGTCGGCGACGGTCGAGGTGTCGACGCACACGAAGCTCTCGTCGGCACGCAGCGCCGGCAGCGCCGCCTCGAGCACCTCCGGGTCGAAGACGACGTCCCCGTTGAGCCAGAGCACGCCGCCGTCGCGGGTGGCGCGCAGCGCGCGCAGCAGGCTCTGCGAGGTGTTGGTGACCGCGTAGTCGGGGTTGTAGGCGAACCGGACGTCCGGCACCGCCTGCATCACCCGCTTGGCCTTGAACCCGACGACGACGGTCACGTCGGCCGCCGGGCCCAGGACCGCGCGCAGCCCGTCGAGCTGGCGCTGGAGGATGCTGCGGCCGTCGTGCAGCGGGGTCAGCGGCTTGGGCCAGGGCCGGCCCAGCCGCGTGCCCATGCCGGCGGCGAGGATCACGACCTGGACGGGCGCCGGCACCGGCGCGGCGGCCGGGGTCGGGGCCGTGCTCAGCGTGCGGGTCAGGCCCAGGCGTGCGGTGGTGGCGCGGTCAGCGAGCACTGTCGTCCCCTCCTCGGGTCGTGGTGTCGGCTCCGGCGGCGGGTGCGCCGGTCGGGAACAGCAGGTCGAGGACGCGCTCGGTGGCGTGCCCGTCCTCGAGGTGGCAGAAGGTCTCGCGGAAGCGGGCGTAGCGCTCGGCGTGCGCTGCGGCTACCGCCTCCAGGTCGGCGACCGCCTCGACCACCTCCTTGCTGGTCGACAGCAGCGGCCCCGGCGCGACCTCCTCCAGGTCGAAGTAGAACCCGCGCAGCTCGTCGCGGAAGTACTCCAGGTCGTAGGTGTAGAAGAGCATCGGCTTGCCGGTGATGGCGAAGTCGAACATGGTCGACGAGTAGTCGGTGACCATGGCGTCGGCGGCCAGGTAGAGGTCGCGGATGTCGGGGTGGCTGCAGACGTCGCGGACCGGTGAGCCGTCCACGATCTCCAGCCGGTCCATGACCATGTTGTGCAGCCGCAGCAGCAGCACGTGGTCGGCGCCCAGCCGCGCACTGAAGTCGTCGAGGTCGACCGGGAACTCGAAGTCCTGCGGCCCGGTCTTGTTGAAGACCAGGTCGTCACGCCAGGTGGGGGTGTAGAGGACGACGGTCTGGTCGTCGGCGACGCCCAGGTCGGCCCGGACCGCGGCCCGCACCTCGTCCCGCTGCGGGCTGCTCAACAGGTCGTTGCGCGGGTAGCCGGTCTCGTGGATCGGCCCGCGGTAGCCGAACGCGCGCCGCAGCCGCTCGGTGCTCGCCGCGTTGGGCGACAGCAGCAGGTCCCACCGGGCGATGTCGTGCTCGAGGTAGGCCAGCCGGCCCTCCGGCGCCCACCGGACGTCGTTGTGGATCCGCTTGAGCGGCGTGCCGTGCCAGGTCTGCAGGTAGGTGGTGCCCGGCCGCTTCTCCCAGTCCAGCGGGATGTGGTCGTTGGAGATGACCACGTCCGCGCCCTCCAGCGCGGCGATCGACTCGGGACTGCCGAAGGTCACGGTCGCCACGTCGTCGGGGAACGTGGACCGGGTGTGCGGCGCCGCCAGCCAGGTGTGGGTCGCGTCGACGCCCCCGGCCAGCAGGGCCTCGTACAGGGCCCGCGGGCTGTCGGAGAAGTGGCCCCGGAAGGCCACGTAGACGATGTTCACCGGTCACCTCCCGTGGTGAGCAGGTCGCCGGTCGCCGACCGGCGGCTGAGGGTGGGCAGGAGCAGGTCGGCCAGCTGCTGCCAGGACTCGACGATCGCCACGACGCCGGCGTCGCGCAGGGCGGCCGCCCGGTCGGCCCGCTCGGCCTCGGGCACGAACAGCAGGTTGCCGACGGTGGGACACCCGGCGCGGACGGCGGACAGCGCGCCCGGCACGGAGTCCTCGACGGCGAGACCGGCCTCCGGCGCGATGCCCAACCGCTCGCAGGCGTGCAGGTAGACCGCGGGATCGGGCTTGCTCGTGGGGACCGGCAGCGAGTCCTCCGCGCTGAACCGGACCGCGGGCGGGATGAGCTCGTCCAGGCCGGTGGCGGTGAAGCAGGCGGCCAGCCTGGTCAGGGCGCTGGAGCTGACCGCGGCCAGGCGCAGGTGCCCCGACAGCGCGGTGAGCGCGTCGGTCGTCTCCGGGTGGGGGGTGAGGGTCGCGCCGAGGTGGGCGGTGACCGCCCGCTTCTCCTCGGCCACCCACGGCTCCACGTCGACCTCGGGGCGGCCGGCCTCCTCCGCCAGCCGGCGCGACGTCGTCCGGAAGTTCATGCCCGTGGTGGCCCGGCGCAGTTCCTCGGCGGTGAACCGGAGGTCCACCCCGAGCGAGGCGAGGAAGCGGTTGGTGACCTCCGCGGAGGCGACGAACGCCGGTTCCTCGGAGGGGAACAGGTTGCCGTCGGCGTCGCAGAGCAGGGCCTCGAGACGGGCGACGAGCGTCTCGGGGAGGGCGGGCATCGGGGGAGTCCTCCCGGGGGTCATCGGGGCAGGGTGAGGGCCGGGCCGGTGTCGGCCAGGGCGGCGGCGACGGTCACCCGGACGCCGAGCCGGTCGAGGCGCTGCAGCGTGCGCTGCAGGTCGGCGACGAAGTCCGGCAGGTCGCCGAGGTCGCCGAACACCGGCCGCAGCGACAGCAGCGGCCGCGGGTCGGTGCCGCCGGCCAGCGCCAGGGCCTGGAGCTCCTCGCCGCGCGGGTCCTCGATCGGCAGCGGCCGGCCGTCGGGGCCGGTGCCGCGCAGGTACCGGCACCAGCCGGCCACAGCCAGGGTGAGCAGAGCCGCCGGCCGCCGCTCGGCCAGCGCCCGGCGCAGCGAGGGCAGCAGGTGGTGCGGCAGCTTCGTCGAGCCGCGCCGGCACAGCCGGGGCAACCCGTCGGCGATGGCCGGGTTGGCGAAGCGCTGCACCAGGGTGCGCTTGTACTCGGCGAGGTCGACCCCGTCGGGCTGGGGGAGCAGAGGGGTGACCTCGTCGTCCATGAGCCGGGTCACGTACTCGGCGAAGACCGGGTCGGCCATCAGCTCGTCCATCCGGGCGTGGCCGGCCAGCGACCCGAGGTAGCCCAGCGCCGAGTGGCCGGCGTTGAGCAAGCGGGTCTTCATCAGCTCGTAGTCGCCGACGTCAGGGACGAACCGGACGCCGACCTCGTCCAGCGGCGGGCGGCCGTAGCTGAAGGTGTCCTCGATGAACCACTGCGAGAACGGCTCGGTGATGACCGGCCAGCGGTCGTCGACGCCGTAGCGCTCGGCGACCGCGGCCCGCTCCTCGGCGGCGGTCTGCGGGGTGATCCGGTCGACCATGCTGCTGGGGAAGGCCACCCGGTCGGTGATCCACCGCGCCAGCACCTCGTCGCGCAGTCGGGCCAGGCCCACCACGGCCGTGCGGGTGACGTCGCCGTTGCGGTGCAGGTTGTCGCAGGAGACGACGGTGAACGGCGGCGTCCCGGCCCGGCGGCGGCGGTCGAGGGCCTCCACGAGGTAGCCGAAGACCGTGGTGGGCTCGTGCGGCCGCGCCCGGTCGCGGCCGATGTCGGGCTCGTCGGGGTCGAACTCGCCGGTGTTCGGGTCGAGCGGGTACCCCGCGCTGGTGATGGTGAGGGTCACCATGCGGGTGCGCGGGTCGGCGAGCCGGTCGAGGACCGCCGCGGGCGCGTCCGGGGCGAAGAGGTAGTCGACCATCACTCCGACGACGCGGGCGCGCTCACCGTCGGGGCTGCGCTCGACGACGGTGTAGAGGTGGTCCTGCGGGGCGAGGGCCTCGTGCATGGTGCGGTGGCGCAGGCCGACCCCCACGACGCCCCAGTCGTCGGAGATCCGCCGCTCGGCCAGCTCGTCGAAGTAGATGAGCTGGTGCGCGCGGGAGAAGCCCCCGACGCTGAGGTGCACCACGGCCGGTGTCAGCGCCGCCCGGTCGTAGGTCGGCACCATGAGCCGCGCGCCGTGGCTGTGCAGGGTCTCCTGGCTCAGCGGCCGGATCTCCGGGCGGGCGCCGGGCAGCAGCGGGGTGGTCGCACCCTCCGCGAGGGCCGCTGCTGGTGACTCCGGCATGCGCTCCGGCCTCGTCATGCAGCATCAGCCTCTCTCGTCCAGGTGGTGCGGTCGCCCCCTTCGCGCAGTCCGGTGCCGTCGTCCCATCGAGGGCAACGGCTGGTGCGGCGTCGATCATCAGTACACGGGGAGCACCGATCGTGGCGAATCGGGCCTCGTGCGAGGGACACCGCGGCGGACGAAGTGGGACGTCCAGGCGCGGTGGTTTCACGCCGGGAGAGAGGACTAGCCGGAACGGACGGGTTCCAAACGGGACGCTGATCACACGGCCGCGTGACGAGTGGGGAACGTGAGGCACGTCGCACGGCGTGTCCCGGACGGCGCGCCGATCAGAGGGTCACGAATGCGTCACGGAGTGTTTGTATCGAGGCAACCCCTCCGGCCCGGCGACGGGCGTTCTTCCCCCACGAGACGGGTAGGTGCATGGCTGGTCGACGTCGCGCCACGACCACCGGCGACCGGTCGGTCGTCCGCAGGTCCGAGGCCCCCGACGGGGCGGCACGGCGCACCCGGGGACCCCGCCGGGGGCCGCTGCTGCTGGCCGCGGTCGTCGCCGGTGGGCTGATCGCCGGCATCACCGGGGTCGCCGGTGTGCCGGACGCCGCTGCCGAGCCGACGTCGGTGCTCGCCGCCCAGCAGGAGCTGGTCACCACCGACGAGGACCTCGAGCTCCTCCCGCAGGCGTCGATCTCCGTCGCCGAGGCCGAGGCCCGGCTCGCCGAGGTCGCCGCGTCCCGCGCGGCGCGGGCGGCCGCCGAGGCGGCCGCTGCGGAGGCGGCGCGTGAGGCGGCCCGGCCCAAGGCGGTCCTGCCGGTCGCCGGCGCCCGTCTCACCAGCACCTTCGCCGCACGCTGGGGGACGTTCCACTTCGGCATCGACCTCGCCGCCCCGATGCGCACGCCGGAGTACGCGGCCATGGACGGCGTCGTCCTGCGGGCCGGGGCGGCCAGCGGGTTCGGCCTGGCGGTCTACGTCCTCCACGAGAACGGCGACGTGACCGTGTACGGCCACATGGACGAGATCCTCGTCGAGCCCGGGCAGTTCGTGGAGGCGGGGGAGACCATCGCGCTGCTCGGCAACCGCGGCCAGTCCACCGGCCCGCACCTGCACTTCGAGGTGCACCAGGGGGGCATCGACGGCAAGCGGATCGACCCGCTGCCGTGGCTGGAGGAGCGCGGCGTCGAGGTCTGACCGCCGCGTGGTGGGATGCGGGTGTGGCGGCCGAGGACGCGAACCGGCGGTTGCTGCGGGCCCGGGACGCCATGGACCGGTCCTACGCCGAGCCCCTCGACGTCCCGACCCTGGCGCGGATCGCGCACGTGTCCGAGGCGCACTTCATCCGCACCTTCCGCGCCACGTTCGGCGAGACGCCCAACCGCTACCTGCAGCGGAGGCGGGTGGAGCGGGCGATGTTCCTGCTGCGCTCCACCGACCGCAGCGTGACCGACATCTGCATGGACGTCGGGTTCAGCAGCCTGGGCACGTTCAGCCGGGTGTTCCGGGACGTCGTCGGCGAGCCGCCGTCGGTGTACCGGCGGCGGGGGCCGCTGCCCCCGGCGCCCTCGTGCTTCGCGATGGCGTGGCTGCGGCCGAGCAGTTTCGGAGAAGCGCCGGGCACGTGACCGTCCCTAGCGTCGTGCCCATGCTGACCGCGATCACCATCACCCAGATCTACGTCCCCGACCAGGACGCCGCGCTCGACTTCTACGTCGGCAAGCTCGGCTTCGAGGTCCAGGCCGACATGGACTTCGGGCCCATGCGCTGGCTCACCGTGAACCTGCCGGGCCAGCCCGACCGCGCCGTCCTGCTGGAGCGGCCCGGACCGCCCTCGATGAGCGAGGAGACCGCCGCGCAGGTGCGCGACGCCATCAGCAAGGGCGTCGCCGGCGGCCACCTCTTCTTCGCCTGCGACGACGCGTACAAGACCCACGCCGAGCTGAAGGCGAAGGGCGTGGAGATCACCGAGGAACCGGTCGACCAGCCCTACGGCATCGACTTCGGCCTGCGCGACCCCTTCGGCAACCACATCCGCATCGCCCAGATGAAGCAGGGCTGACGCGCCCCGACCCCCTGCGTCAGAGCGCATACGCGGCCCTGTACAGTTGTCGACGGCCCGGGGAACACCGACCGGGTCAGGCGAGGGGCTGTGGCGCAGCTGGTAGCGCACCACACTGGCAGTGTGGGGGTCAGGGGTTCGAGTCCCCTCAGCTCCACCCCGATCGACTCAGGCCGTCCTCCTCCGGGAGGGCGGCCTGAGTCGTCTCTGGTTGCAGGTGTGGTTGCAGTTTGCCCACCTCAGCTGGCAGCAGCAGGGTGCTCATCCGGTCCGCCGCCTCCGTGGCCAGGGCCGGCATGACGTGGCTGTAGATGTCCATCGTCGTGCGCATCTCGCTGTGGCCGAGCAGCTCCATGACCACCCGCGGATGGACGTTCTCGCTCAGCAGCAAGGCGGCGGCGGTGTGCCGCCCGTCGTGCAGGCGGACGTGGCGGACGCCGGCGGACCGGAGCAGACGGCTCCACTCGTCGTAGTCGGTCTTCTTGTCGATCGGCCGGCCGTTGGGCTGGGCGAAGACGAGGTCCTCGTCGTGCCACTCCGAGCCGGCCAGCATCCGTTCCTCGTTCTGGACGGCCTTGTTGCCGGTGCAGCTCGGCGACGAGCGGCATGGTCAGCGCGAGCGGGCGTTGGCTGCGACGGGGCATGGACCGCGGCAGATCGTCAGGTGGCTGCGGCCAGTGCCGCGACTCCGGGTCCCTCGAGATCGCCCAGCGCCGCTCGCCGCCCGGAGACGGCCAGGAGTAGTGAGAGGGCGGGGCCGCTCACTGCCGGACCCTGACCGAGGGACACGTCGGTGTCTGCGGCGGTCAGCCGGACGCGGGCCACGAGTTCCTTGGCGCCACCGAAGGCCGCCGGGGTACGAGCCTGCAGGCGGAGCGCTCTGACGACGGCCTCGCGCGCGTAGGTGCGCGTCAGTCCGAGGGGGCGGCGGATGTCTTCACCGTGCACGACCTCCTCCACGAGCCGGCTGTCGAGCGGCGCCGGCGGGGTCGACCTCCGCCACGCCGCTCGAGCGAGGCGCTCCAGCGTCTCCTGCGGTGTTGCACCGCGGTGGCGCCGCACGCCGCGGGCGTTCAGTCGGTGGAAGTCGAACCCCGCCCCGGCGAGGCCGACCACGAATCGGACCCGCGTCGTGTGGGCGGTGTCGACGAGATGGGCGACCACGTCGTGCACGGTCCACCCGTCGCAGAGCGACTGCGCCTCCCACCGCGCGTCATCAACGTCCTTGAGGTCGTCGATCAGCGCTCCACGCTCCGTGTGCACCATCGACCAGACATCTGTCATCCCGTCCTCCTGCCGACGCGTCTTCACGTCAGACCGACGGCGCGGCAGGTAGTCATCGGCCTGCTTGGAGGACACCTGAAGCGCTTCACGTTTCGCCGGCATCCCTGGTCGTAGCCGCTGCCTCGCTAGCCATGTGGTCAGTGCGCGAAGCGACGTTCCGAGAACCTGTCACAACGAGCTGGAGAGTCACGGATGCATGAGGTGTGTCCCTCTTGATCTCGTGTGTTCTCCAGTGACGTGGCGATGGCGTGAAACATCGCGGGCAGGTTCGTCGGGCTGCGAGGGGTGTCTCTGAAGGCGGCTTCAGAGACAGACGGTTCCCGACAGCCGCCGGGCGGTGATCAGCGACGCGGCTCGGGGATCTGCGGTGCGCGGAGCGGGCGGAACGCCGCCTGGACCTCGGTCGCGAACAGCTCGGGCTCCTCCCAAGCGGCGAAGTGGCCGCCCCTGTCGACCCAGTTGAAGTAGGTCAGGCTGGGGTAGGCCGCCTGGACCCAGCTTCGCGGCACCGGCCAGACCTCGCCGGGGAACGTGGTGAACCCGACCGGGACCGAGACCGCAGCAGCTAGCAGGCTGGCCCGGGTCTGGGCTGCGTCGACTCCCCAGTCTTCCCAGTAGCACCGGGCCGCCGAGGCTCCGGTGCCGGTCAGCCAGTGCAGCGTGATGTTGTCGAGGATGTGGTCGCGGGTGAGGTTGCCCGCGGGCTGCCCGTCGACGAAGGCGCGGGAAATCTTGTAGTAGCTGTCGGTGTCGTGGTCGCACATCCAGGCGGCCATGGCGACGGGGGAATCCAGCAGGGCGTAGCCGATCGTCTGCGGCCGCGTGGCCATCTCCTGGAAGTAGGCGGCGCCGCTTGCCTGGAACGTCGTCAGCGCGGCGGCCGCCGCGCGTTCCTCGTCGGTGTCAGTCGGGAACTGCCCGCCAAGCACGGTCACGAGCACGTTGAGGTGGATGGCGAGCAGCCCCTCGGGTGCCTGGCGGCCCATCACGTCGGTGAGGGTGGCGCCGACGTCGCCGCCCTGGGCGACGTAGCGGCTGTAGCCGAGGCGGTGCATCAGCTCCGCCCACGCTTGGGCGGTGCGGCCGACGTTCCAGCCGAGCTCGGTCGGCTCGCCGGAGAAGCCGTAGCCGGGCAGGGACGGCAGCACGAGGTCGAACGCGTCCTCGGCGCGTCCGCCGTGCGAGGGCGGGTCGGTGAGCGGGCCGACGGTGTCGAGCAGCTCGACCACCGAGCCGGGCCAGCCGTGCGTCATGATCAGCGGCATCGCGCCCTCGTGCGGCGACCGCACGTGGACGAAGTGGATGTCCACCCCGTCGATCTCGGTCATGAACTGCGGCAGCGCGTTCAGCCTGGCTTCGCACCGCCTCCAGTCGTACTCGGTCACCCAGTAGCGGGCGAGCGCCTGGATCGTCGCCAATTGCACGCCCTGCGAGCGATCGGTCACCAGCTCCTTGGATGGCCAGCGCGTCGCGTCGATGCGCTGGCGCATCTCGGTGAGCGCCTCGTCGGGCACGTCCACCCGAAACGGGCGGATGGCCTTGCCGGTCTGTTCTGCGACTGCGGTCACGATGCCCTGCCCTCAACTCGGATGCGGGGAAGTCGCAGACCGCGCCAGACGAGCGAGCGCACAGCGGCACCGGCAGGATCTGCCGGCTTCCAGGACAAGGCCCACCCTGGCCCTGGCCATCGGGGTCAGCAGCAGGGACGAACGGCCCATCCCGGCATGTGGGCACCGAGGGTCAGGGATGCTCTCAGCACGTATTCCCGGCACCCTCACGAAGCCGCCACCGGGCCGCGCCTGGCCTGTCCCTGACGTCTCGTGACGTGTCCTTTGAATGGGCCGCTCAAGGACGCCCCGGTTACTGCGACAGGCGGAGGTCCCAGTCCCTCCTCGTAGGCCGAGACGAGCCAGCCGTCGCAGTGGTCGACGCGTGGCTCGCGAGACCGCCGACGAGGCGGGCGACGCCGTGCTCTCCGACGCTCTCGCGAGCGGAGGATCTGTGACACGACGGATGCGAGCAGCGCCCAGCCCTCGGATGATGCCAGCATGCCGACCACCGCCAGCTTCCCGTCCCCGGCCGACGGGCTCGCCATCGCCACGTACGCATGGGACGACGTCACGGGCGGCCTCGTCGGGGTGGTCCAGCTGGTGCACGGGTTGGCCGAGCACGGGCCCCGCTACGACCGGTTCGCCCGGGCCTTGAACGCGGCCGGGTTCCTGGTGTCGGCCGCCGACAACCGTGGCCACGGAGCGTCGGTGTCCGAGGATGTCCCGCTGGGCAGCTTCGGCGCGGCCGGGGTCGACGGCTTCGTGGCCGACATCGGCGCGCACGCGCGCCTGCTGGCCTCGCAGCATCCGGACGTGCCGCTGTTCGCCTTCGCCCACTCGCTCGGCTCGATGGGCATGCAGATCGCACTCCTGGCCGAGCCCGTCCGCTACGACGGCGTGGTGCTCAGCGGCTCGACGACCCTCGACGGCCTCGGCGGCGTCCTCGCCGGCCTACCCGCCGACCAGCCGGGGCTGGCCGCGTTCAACGCCGGCTTCGAGCCGCGCACCGGCTTCGAATGGCTCAGCCGCGACCCCGCAGAGGTCGACGCGTACGTGGCCGACCCGCTGTGCGGGTTTCCCACCGAGGACGCGATCATCGGCGGCGTCCTGGGGCAGGCCGAGCGCACCGCCGAGCCGTCGCAGATCCGGCCGGACCTGCCGCTCCTGCTGATTTCCGGCGACCGGGACCCAGTCGGCGGTCCGGGCGGGAGCAATGTCATGGCACTGGCCGACCGCTACCGCTCGGCCGGCCTCACCGACGTCACGGCCACTCTCTACCCCGACGCCCGGCACGAACTGGTCAACGAGACCATCCGCGACGAGGTCACCGCCGACGTCATCGGCTGGCTCCGGGCGCACCTGCCGGGCTGACGAGTCTGGTGGCTCCCTATGAACACGACCCAACCTGAGCGCGCGGCCCGAACTTGACGTCCCACTTGCATTTTGCAAGTGTCGCCCGCATGAGCCTCTTCATCACCTGCCCGGTCGAGAGCGTCGAGCGCGCGACCGCCTTCTACACCGCCCTCGGCTGGACCCTCAACGCCGAGATGTCCGATCACAACGTGTCCTGCTTCGCGATCGCGCCCGAGCAGTACGTCATGCTCGGCAGCCGCGAGATGTACGCGAGCGTCGGCGGCGTCGAGGAACTGGTCGGCGGACCCCACACGCCCTCCAAGGTCACGGTCTCGTTCGACCTCGGCAGCCGCGAAGCGGTCGACGAGCTCACCGAGCGCGCCGGCGCCGCAGGCGGGCGGATCGGTGACACCGACGACTACCCGTTCATGTACCAGCGCCAGTTCGACGACCTCGACGGCTACCACTACTCGCCGTTCTGGATGAAGCCGGACGCCGATCCGACCGCGTGAGCGACCTCGCCGCGGCCCTCGAGATCGTCGGAGCCCGGTGGGCACTGCTCATCGTGGAGCGGCTGCTCGACGGGCCGCAGCGATACGGCGATCTGCAGCGCGACCTCGGAGTGCCCACGAACATGCTCGCGACCCGCCTGCGCGAGCTCGAAGCGGCCGGCGTACTGACCCGTCTGCCGCTCCGGCACAACACCCGGGCCTACGCGCTGACCGATCGCGGGCTTGCCTTACGCGAGGCGATCGTCGCGCTCGCACGCTGGGGCGCCGAGCAGGCCTAGGTGTGGCGCGGAGTCGCGACGCGCTACAGGGGCTCAGCCCGTTGCGGGGCCGGTCTCATGGTGGGCCGCTCTGGGACACCGGCTGGCTCGCCGAGAGGGCGGCTTCAGAGACACCCCGGCACCCTAGGCGGCAAGACCTACGGGCGGCGTCAGGACCGGTCAGAGCGTCGTCTTCGAACCTGTAGCACCACGTTGATCACGAGGCCGACCAAGAGAGCGGTGGCCATCCCCAGGAATCCCCAACCGGGGTTCACCCTCCATGAGCCAACTGGCGACAGCACCCGCCAGCGCCACCCCGAGAAAGGCCGTGGTCAGGATCCATCGGAACCGAGGCCAGTCCGGGCGTACATCAGTCGGCACCAGCGCATCGTGACGGGGACTGCGCCATCGGGCCTAGCCGGTCCCTCGTCCGTGGAAGGCGAGGCTCGAGCGTCAGAGGCGTCCGAGCGGCGTCCCCCAGCGTGTCCCTAAGTGGGCCGCTTGGGGCGGGACGCGTAGATGCCCGACCTGCCGGTAGCGGGGTTGATTCCCTCCTTCGGGTACTCCAGTTCCGCAGGGCCGGCGCCGAGGACCGTCCGGTGACCCGTTTCCTGCGGATTCGATCGCTGGTGGCGCTCCTCGCCGGCCTGCTCATGGGCACCGCCATGGCGGTCGTGCCCGCGAGTGAGGCGCGGGCCGGGACCCTGCCCGACGCCATCGACGGGTTCTCCCGATCCGCGGTTGTCAAGGCGTGGAAGGACGTCGCCGTGCCGGCCCTCGCAGTGCCCACCAGGTGGAACGGGTCGGTGCAGCGCTGCCAGCCGGGAGCTCCGTCGGCGGCCGCGCAGCAGGCCACGCTGACCATGGTCAACCTCTTCCGGGATCTCGCAGACCTGCCACGCGTGCGCTTCGACGCCGCGCTCTCCGCGCAGGCCCAGCAGGCCGCACTGATCATGGCGGCCAACAACGGCCTGTCGCACCAGCCGCCGAGGTCGTGGGCCTGCTACACGGCTGCCGGTGCCGCCGCGGCCGGGAAGAGCAACCTCGCACTCGGCGTCACGACCGGGGCGGCAGCGGTCGCCTCGGCGTACATGGACGACGCCGGGGTGGCCTCCGCGGGACACCGCCGCTGGCTGCTGGACCCGAACCAGCGGACGCTCGGTTCCGGGCAGACCGACCGCACCAACGCCCTGTACGTCATCGGTGCCGACCGCGCGCCCGACCCGGCGGCGCCGGAGTGGATCCCGTGGCCGAGCGCGGGCTACCTCCCCGTGCAAGCGGAGCCCGAGGGCCACTGGTCGCTCAGCAACCCGAGCGCCGACTTCTCGGACGCGACCGTCCGCGTGGTCGACGAGGCCGGGCGGGCCCTCCCGGTCACCGTGCAACCGGTGATGGCGGACCGGGGGCCGAACACCTTGGTCTTCGACGTCCGCACCGGATACCGCAGCGGCGGCGCCGACCGGTCCTTCACGGTCACCGTCGCGGGCATCCACCGGGGCGCCCAGACGGTCACCCACACCTGGACCACGCGGCTGTTCGACGTCACCCGCGCCGGTACCCAGGTGACCGTGCCCCGGCCCAGGACCACCGTTACCGCCGTCGACACCAGCCCGCCGAAGGTCGTGTCCTTCGACTTCACCCCGAAGGCGGTGAACGCGGCCAGCGGCCTGGCCGAGGTGACCGTCACCACGCGGATCGCCGACGCGTCCGGGCTCAGCTCGTGGGCGTGGGTGACCTTCGAGCGGGAGGACGGCTCGGACAGCATCTGGGGCATGCTCGAGCTGGTCTCGGGGACAGGCAGGGACGGCCTCTGGCGGGCCACGGTCCCCGTCCCAGCCACGGCGCAGCCGGGCAGGTGGGACGTCGTGCTGGCCCTCGGCGACCTGGCCGGCCACGACAGCGAGGGACCTCCTCCCTCGGCCTTCCCGCGCTCGCTGACGGTCACTGCGACGGCTCCTCCGACGAACGTCCGTGCCACGGCCCGCGCCGGCGGCGCCGACGTGTCGTGGACCGCGCCGCCGGCCGTCGGCCGCCCGATCACCGGGTACCGGGTGACCGCCAGCCCGGGTGGCCGCACGTGCACCACCACCGGCGCGACGCAGTGCACCGTGACCGGGCTGACCAACGGCAGCGCCTACACCTTCAGCGTGGCCGCGACCGACGCGGCCGGCGTCGGTCCTGCCTCCAGGCCCAGCACCGCGGTGACCCCGGCCGGGCCACCTGGGGCGCCGACGAACCTCTGGGCCGTGGGCGCCAACCGATCGGCGACGGTGTCCTGGTCCGCGCCGTCGACCAACGGCCGCCCGGTCACCGGGTACCGGGTGGCGGCGAGCCCGGGTGGCCGCACGTGCAGCACCACCGGCGCGACGCGGTGCACCGTGACCGGGCTGACCAATGGCACCGCCTACACCTTCAGTGTGGCCGCGACCAACGCCGCCGGGACCGGCGCAGCGAGCGCACGGAGCGCGGCCGTCACGCCGGCCACCCGTCCCGGGGCCCCGCGGATCGGGACCTCGACCAGCGGCAACGGCTACGTGGTGGTGCGGTGGTCGCCGCCGGCCGACAACGGGGGCGCGGCCATCACCGGCTACACCCTCCGCATGTACCGGAACGGCGTCTTCTTCGGGACCGCTCCGGCCGCCGCCGGCGCGACCAGAGCCACCGTGACGCACCTGACCAACGGTGACGCGTACAGCTTCAGCGTCATCGCGAACAACGCCGTCGGTGCCAGCGCCGCATCGGCCCGCAGCGCCACGGTGATCCCCCGGGCGGGTTAAGCCGTTCGCCGTGTGGACGCCGGAGGATGCGGCGGTCGCGGCGCTGGGCTCGATGGCGCCGACCGAGGCCGTGGGGCGGCGGTGACGTCGACCCCCGACCCGATGCCCTCGGTGTCCGGGGTGAGCGCCGCCAGGACGTCCTCCTCGTCCTCGTGGGCGCGTCGGACTGCCCCGTTCAACAACCGGAGCTGGCGGTCCAGCGGTTCCTGCCGGTCGGGCGATGCCACGTTCTTGAGGTCGGCCAGGGCCGCGCACAGCTTCCGGGTCACCTGCGGCTCCGACGCCCCGGCCAGACGGATCTCGTCGAAGGCCAGCCGGACGTAGCCGTCCCAGCTGACGGTCCGCTCGACCAGGCGCACCACGCCGTCCTCGTCGCGGTGTTCACCGCAGGGCAGCGGGCGAGCGGCGATCTGACGCAGCAGGTCGTGCAGCCGGTGCAGCGCCTGGACCGCCGTCGTGGGGTCGTTGAACGGCTGTGCGATCGACCGCACGGCGATGTCGACGAGCTTCCGGAAGCCGTAGGCGAGGTCCTCGGTGTGCACGCGCTCTCCGGCGAGCAGGACGTGGCGGGTGACGTCGGGGGCCCGGAGCCGATGGGCCGGGTCCCCGTCCGCGCTCACCGGCGACCGGGTGCCCGGGTGCACTCGGAACAGCGGTGCGCCCCCGACGACGAAGTCCCCGACCACGGGAACCAGCTCCAGCACGCAGTCCGCCCGCCGGGCGGCGGCGACCAGTGCGGGGCGGTCCACGCGGATCACGTTGCCGGGTTGCGCGGCGACGATCCCGTCGGGGCCGCCGGTCACGGCGGGCAGCTCACCGTGCTCGCGGACGATGAACTCGCGGCTGCGGTCGCCGACGAGGTCGATCAGGCCGGCGACTCGCAGGCCCTGGCCGGCGTGGTGCACGAACAGGATGAGCACGACGATGCTGGCGAACACCAGGAGGTAGCACAGCAGCATCGACAGTCCGGGCACCGTGCCGGTGTCGGAGCCGCGGATCTCGCGGAGGGTCAGCACCGTGACCAGGAAGCTCGCGCCGAACAACCCGATGGCCAGCTGGCTCCAGCGGTCGGTGAGCAGCGCCCCCACGATGCGGGGCGAGAACTGGCCCATCGCCAGCTGCACCGCGACCAGGGTGACCGTCAGGACGAGGGTGGTCAGCGACACCATGGCGGTGGCGAAGGAGGACAGGATCGTCTGGGCGTCGGACGGCGTCCCGGTCAGGCTCTGCGGGACGAGCCGGTAGCCCGTCGCCCGGTCCACGGCGAGCGTTCCGACGGCGAGGAGGGCACCCGCGGCCAGGCAACCGATCGGCAGCAGCCACATGCTGCTGCGGACGAAGAGTTGGAGCCGCAGCCTGCTCATGCGCTGGAGGCCTGCCGAGCCGCCGCCTCGATGGACGTCTCGTTCCCGATCATGGTCTGCCCTCCGTGTGGACGGATGCGCTCGTGCGGACACGCCTGACCCGGCGACCTCACGGAGCGCCCGGTCCGCTCATGGAACCGATGCCGACGGAGCAGATCCATCGGCAGAACGCCCCGTTCAGGCCCGGCAGGGCGACGGCAACAGGGGCACGTAGAGGCCTTCGCGCTCGGCCCGCACCGCGGCGAGCGTCCTCGTGGGCGCATCGAGCTTGACGAGGATGTGCTCGAGGTGGGCAGCGACGGTTCGCGGGGCCACGACCAGCGCGCGGGCGATCTGCTGGTTGGAACACCCGTCGATCAGCAACCCGAGCACCTCGAGCTCGCGCGGCGTCAGCCCCCGCAGGTCGGTCACGGGGGAGAGGACGACCGTTCCGAGCAGGTTCGCCGTTGCTTGCTCGGGACTGGCCAGGACGGTCACGCGGACGTGCCCGTCCGGTGCGTGGCGGCCTCCGCGCGGCCAGAGGAAGGACCCGAACACCCGGCCCTCGTCGATGCAGGAGCGGGCGATGGTGACGACGGGCGATCCCTCGGCGAGCAGTGCGTCGCCGTCGAGGCCGGGCAGTGGCCGGGTGGCGCTGTCGCGGCACAGCACCATGCCTGCGGTCGCCCCCCGCACCACCCGCGCTGCCGCGGCCAGCGAGCGCAACGGGCCCAACCCGCGCGCCAGAACGGGGGTGAGCTGGTGCAACCGGCGCCGCATGACCGGGGGCGGCGGCTCCTTGCTGCTGAAGAGCAGCGCCAGGTGGCCGACGTGGCGCTGCCCTCCGTCGAACAGGGCGACGCCCAGGGACTCGTGGAAGCCCGCAGGGAGGAGGCACTCGGCCCAGGTCGGCAGGTCGGCGACCGGGTAGGGCAGGTCGGACGAGCTCAGCGGCAGGTGCGCAGGGTCGGTGTGGGTCACCTCGATGTCATGCGCCGCGGCGGGACCGCTCAGGTACTGCACCGTGCTCTCGTCGATGTCGGTACTGGCAACGGACGTGTAGCTGCTGCTCATCGGGTCGGCCAGGGCCAGCCACGCGGCGTCGAACGGCACGAGGCGGTGAAGGTTTTGCAGCATCTCCTGCGAGCGTTGGGGAAGGGGACTGGTCGAGTCGGCGATCTCTGCCAGTTCGAGGCTCGCGGTGTCCTTCATCGGCGCTCCTGGGACCGCAGCCTCGGCGGGACTCGCTGCTTTCTCAACGCTGCCGACGCCCTTCCCCTGACCCCGATACCGAAAAGCTGGGCGGCTTAGTCCTGGTGACGATGACCGAAAGGTCGTACGGGTGTGAGGTACCGGCTAACAACGGTGCCCGCGGACGCGGTGCGCAGCTTCCGGAGCTAGCGTTGGCCGGTGGAGTTGCGCCAGCTCCGGTACTTCCTGGCGGTAGCTGAGGAAGGGCGCTTCAGCCGTGCAGCGCACCGGCTGCACATCGCCGCACCCTCGCTGTCCCAGCAGATCCAGGCCCTGGAACGAGAACTGCGCGCTCCTCTCTTCGAGCGCACGCCGCAGCGGGTCGAGCTCACGGTCGCCGGGCAGGCACTGGTCGAGCGGGCCAGGGTGATCCTCGCCGAGGTGGAGCGGGCCCGAGCGGACGTGCGCGCCGCCGGGACGGGCCGCCAGCGGCTGACCCTCCGGGTGGCCAACATGGCCGACCTGGTCCTGGACGGTCCGTTGAGGAGCCTGAGTCAGGGCATCGACGGGGTCGAGGTCTCCGTGAGCTCCAGCCGGGGGGACGACGCTCTGGAGGCCGTCCGCCAGGCCCGCGCCGACGCGGCGGTCGTCTGGAGCCGGGCGCCCATCGACCGGGACCTCGACGGCGTGGTCCTCGGCTCGGTGCGCTTCGGGGTGGTCGTCCCGCTGGGCCACCGGGCAGCTGACTCGGCGAGGGTGCCGGTGGCTGCTCTCGCCCGCGAGGTGCTGGTCATGTTCCCGCGCGAACCGTTCGCCGGCGTCTGGGACCGCACGGTGGACCACTTCTTCCCCGGCGGTGCGGGCCCCGGGCAGGTCGTCGTCGAACCGGACCTGCTGAACAGCCCCGCGGCGGTGCTGCGCGCGGTCGCGGCCGGCGTCGGCGTCGCCGCCGGCATCCTGGGGGTTCCCGACGGCGCGGGGATCGACGGGGTCGAGATCCGGCGCCTCGACCCGGACCTGCGGCTGGAACTGGAGGCCGTCTGGCGGGCGCCCGCCGGACAGTCCGTCCGCAGGGTCATCGACTTCCTGCTGCGATCGGCGCGAGACTCCGGTCCCGCCATCGAGGCTCCCGAGCGCCGCAGTGGCGGTACCGGGACGTCGCTCAGGGCTTGAGGACCACCTTCTCGCAGCGTTCCTGCTTGTGCTTGAAGATGTCGTAACCGTGCGGTGCCTCGGCCAGGGGCAGGCGGTGCGTGATCACCCGCGTGGGGTCGATCTCGCCGCGCTCGATGCGCTCGAGCAACGGGCGCATGTACCGCTGGACGTGGCACTGCCCGGTCTTCAGGGTCAGGGAGCGGTTCATCCACGAGCCGGCCGGGAACTTGTCGATGAACCCCCCGTACACGCCGATGACCGAGACGATGCCTCCGCTGCGGCAGGAGGTGATCGCCTGGCGCAGGACGTGCGTCCGGTCCGTCTCGGACCGGACGGCCTGCTTGACCCGGTCGTAGAGGTGCAGGTGGGCGGCGCCGTGCGTGGCCTCCATGCCGACGGCGTCGATGCACTTGTCCGGGCCGCGGCCGCCGGTCATCTCCAGGAGGGCCGAGCGGACGTCGGTGTCGGAGTAGTCGATCGTCTCGTAGCCCTGGGAGGCGGCCATCTCCAGCCGGTAGGGGACGTCGTCGATGGCGATCACCTTCGCCGCGCCGAGCACCCGGGCGCTGTCCATCGCGAACTGGCCGACCGGCCCGGCTCCCCACACGGCGACGACGTCGCCGTCGGTGATCTCGCACATCTCGGCGCCCATGTAGCCGGTGGGCAGGATGTCGGAGAGGAAGAGCACCTGCTCGTCGGAGAGGTCGGACTGGATCTTGAGCGGGTTCACGTCGGCGAGCACCACCCGGGCGTACTCGGCCTGGCCGCCGGCGAAGCCGCCGGTGAGGTGGGAGTAGCCGTAGATGCCGGCCACCGGGTGGCCGAACATCTTCTCGGCCGCACCGGCGTTGGGGTTGGTGTTCTCGCAGCAGGACCACAGCTGGTTCTGGCAGGCGAAACAGGCGCCGCAGCCGATGGGGAAGGGGACGACGACGCGGTCGCCGACCCGGAGCTTGTCGCGGTCGACCCCGGGGCCGACCTCGACCACCTCGCCCATGAACTCGTGGCCCATGACGTCGCCCTTCTGCATTGTCGGCACGTAGCCGTCGAGCAGGTGCAGGTCGGAGCCACAGATCGCCGTCGAGGTGATCTTCACGATCGCGTCCCGGCTGTTGAGGATCTTCGGGTCGGGGACGTCCTGCACCTCGACGGTGTTCGGGCTGACCCAGCAGTTGGCCTTCACGCCAGGACCTCCTTGAGCTCCTCGTCGGTCAGCGGGCGGGCGGGGTGCTGCGGGAACTCCTCGCGAGCCTGCTTGCCCCGCGGTGCGCCGTCGCTCCGGATCACCTCGCCGGTCTCCACGACCTGCTTGAACCGACGCAGGTCGTCATCGAGCTGCTGGGAGGGCTCCTCGCCGAAGTACTTCGCCGCGGCCTTGCCCAGCGCGCCGCCGGGCAGCTCGTAGCTCAGGCTCACGTGCACCTCGGTGCCCCGCCCGCCCGGTGCGGGCACGAAGCGGACCTCGCCGGCGTTCGGGACGTCGGCGCCGTCGAGCGAGCGCCAGGCGATGCGTTGCCCGGGGACGTCCTCGGTGGTCTCGGCGTCCCACTCGACCGACCGGCCGAACGGCGCGCTCGCCCTCCAGTGGCTGCGCCGGGTGTCCGTGGCGCGCACCTCGTCGAGGTGCGCCATGAACGTCGGCAGCCGGTCGAGCTGCCGCCAGAAGGCGTACACCTCCTCCGGTGGCCTGGTGACGGTCGTTGTCGAGGTCAGCTCCATCGGGGTCCGGCTCTCCCTTCGTCTGGTTCTGGTGACGACTGCGCAGAGGTGCCGTGCGAAGTCCGCTGGTCTGGTCACCTGCGGGAGTACGAGTGCAGCGCTGGCCATGCCGAGCCCGCGGGTCAGCGGGTCGTGTCTCAGGGACGGCCCCGTGGCCGGGGCGAGGGAGTGGCTGTGGGGCTGGGTGTCATCGCACCTCCGAGAAGACGCCCTCGGGGGCATCACATCCCGGGAGCCCGAGCCCGCGCCATCGGCAGAACGACCGATAACCCGGCTGCGCTACGGATCAGCTCAGGAGGGCCCCGTCACCCCCGGCGGGATGCGCGTCCCGCCGCGCAGGGCGCGCACCGTGGCCGCCGTGAGGTTGCTGGTCCGCAGGGCGACCAGGCTTCGTCCCAGGGAGTCGGCCACCGCCTCCGCGGCCACGCCGAGTGACTGCGCGAGGGCCGGGATGGCGGTGACGCCCTCGACCAGGAGGCCCAGGACCCGGAGATCCAGAGGGCTGAGGCCGTGCAGGTCGCCCGGTGGGGACAGGAGCACCGCGGCGGAGAGGTGGTCGAGGTCCGGGCGGGCGAAGTCCAGCGCGGTGACCCGGATCAGCTGCTCGCCGTCGGTGCCCGGAGCAGGAGCGAGGAACGTGGCGTGGGCACCGCTCGTGGTCAACTCCTCCGCGGCGACCGTGACGATGGGTGAGCCCGGCACCAGCAGAGGGTCGTCCGGCAGACCCGGGAGCGGCAGCACGTCGCCGCCGCGGGTCAGCACGACGCCGGCGCCGGCCCTCCCGACGATCCGGGCGGTCTCGGCCATGGCCCAGGTCCGGTCCAGGGCCTCGGCGATCACCGCGGTGACAGCCGCGACGGCGTCCCGGTCAGCCTGATCCGGCCGCGCCGGATCGGCGGAGAGCAGGCCGAGGAAGCCGATGTGCCGCCCGTCCGCGGTGAACAGGCCGGCGGCCACACCCTCACGGAACCCGGCCGGGAGCAGGTGCTCGGCCCACGCGCGGACCTCGGACAGGGGGCTCGGGATCTCGCTGGCCAGCATCGGCGGCCGGCGCCGGTTGAGTCCCAGCTGGTCCACCTCTTCGTCGGCCTCCGGACGGCCGAAGTAGTCGCGGAGGGGCGCGGCCGCGCCCGTGGTGGCCAGCGGGACGTGCCGGTGCTGCTCGGGGTCGCGCACGGCGAGCCAGCCGGCGTCGAACGGGAGGGTCCGCCCGAGCCGGTGCAGGACCTCTGCAGCGCGTTCCTCCACGGTCGCTGCCGACGCGGCGATCCCCGCGAACTCCGGCCGTCGTCCCGGGCGCCTCGTTCCTTCGCCGCTCATCCGGGCCGCCCTCCCTTCGAACGCATCGCCGCGCGGTCAGCACTGCCGTGGAGGTCCAGGGTGACCCGCGCACCGGCGTCCGGCATCGGCAGAGCGACCGATGCAGCCAGCAGGTCCCGGGATCGGCCGACAGCGCTCGATCCATCGCCCCCGTCGATGGCACCCAACGAGAACTCGCGATCAATCCACCGGCGCGTTCCGTCGACACCCGGGTGGGGCTCCGGACAGGGATCACCGTCGAGGATCGGGAGAGATCCCTCGTGCGCGGAGAGCATCTCACCGGTGAGGAGATCCACGCGTGGTCCAGCACGCACATGGCGGCACCGAGCGCGAGGCTCAGGACTGGACCCTCGGAGAGGTCTCGGTCGTGCCGTCGGCGAGGGGAGATCGGGTTCATCGTCGGCTCGTCCCTCGCTGCTGGAGCCGGGACCGGGGCTAGGAACGCCTACCGGACGTACCGACGCCCGGGACGCCGTCGTCCGAACGTCGAGGAGACGAGGTCTGTCGGCAGCCGGCAGCCGCGGGGACAGTCGAACCCGACCGGCTCGCCGTCGAGCCAGCCCACGGCGGCGAACCGCCCGCAGTCCGGGCAGGTCTCCCACGTCACGTGCTCAGTCACCGACGATCCTCCCGACTGCGGCGGTGGAGGCCGGCGGGCCGAGGTGCCCGACAGTCGCCTTCCAGGACCCAGGTTCCGTCCGGTTGTGTGCCAGGTAAATCACGCCGTCCCGCTGGCCGGCATCGACGGCTCCGATGGCACGTGGGAGAGACGGCGGCGGGGGGAGGACCCGGGAAGCCCCGGGCGCCCGGTGCCGACGGTCCGCGTCCCTGGACGGGCTCTCGGCAGGATGACCGATGGAGATGCCGTCCCAGGGCGAGTAGGGCATTAGGGGACCACGCCACTCCCGGGACGGACGAGCGATGACGAGCGGATACTTTCCAGGCCCGTACGGCAGCCCCTTCGACGACTTCTTCGCCCGCTACATGGGCGGCGCGCGCCAGCCCCGCCAGCGCGTCGACATCACCCAGTTCCTCAGCGAGCACGCCCGGGAACTGGTGAACGCGGCCGCGCGCCGGGCCGCCGAGGTGGGCAGCCCGGACCTCGACACCGACCACCTGCTGTGGGCGATGGCCGAGGAGGAGCCCACCCGGCAGCTGATCAGCCGCGCGGGCGCCGACCCGGGGCAGTTGCGCGCCGAGCTCGACGGCCTGCCGCGTCGCGGCGAGCCGCGCGCCGAGACGCCGGCCCTCACCCCCGCGGCCAAGCGAGCCCTCCTCGACGCCCACCAGATCTCCCGGGCGCTGGGCTCCACCTACATCGGTCCCGAACACCTGCTGTTCGCGCTGGCGGTCAACCCGGACTCGCCGGGCGGGCGGCTGCTGCGCCAGCGGGGGGTCACGCCGGAGGCCCTGCAGCAGGCCGTCAGCGGCGCCGGCGGCGGGCAGGGCGGTTCCGGCCGGCCGCCGTCGAGCACCCCGACGCTGGACGAGTACGGCCGCGACCTGACCGCGATGGCGCGCAACGGGGAGATCGATCCGGTGATCGGCCGGGAGTCGGAGATCGAGCAGACCGTCGAGGTGCTCTCCCGGCGACGCAAGAACAACCCCGTGCTCATCGGGGAGGCCGGCGTCGGGAAGACGGCGATCGTCGAGGGCATCGCCGCACAGATCGTCGACGGCGACCTCCCGGAGACGCTGCGCGGACGGCGGCTGGTGGAGCTCGATCTCACCGGGCTGGTGGCCGGCACGCGGTACCGCGGTGACTTCGAGGAGCGGATCAAGAAGATCATCGACGAGATCCGTGAGCACAGCGACGAGGTCATCGTCTTCATCGACGAGCTGCACACCGTCGTCGGCGCGGGCGCGTCCGAGGGCTCCGGCGGCGCGGGCAACATGCTCAAGCCGGCGCTGGCCCGCGGGGAGCTGCACATCATCGGGGCCACCACGCTGGACGAGTACCGCCGCAACATCGAGAAGGACGCCGCGCTGGAGCGCCGCTTCCAGCCGATCCTGGTGCCCGAGCCCAGCGTCGAGGACACCGTGCTGATCCTCTGCGGCCTGCGGGACCGCTACGAGGCCCACCACCAGGTGCGGTTCACCGACGACGCCATCCGGGCCGCGGTCGAGCTCTCCGACCGCTACATCACCGACCGGCACCTGCCGGACAAGGCGATCGACCTGATCGACCAGGCCGGGGCGCGGGTGCGCCGCCGGGTGAAGACCCCACCGACCGACCTGCGCGGGCTCGAGCAGGAGGTCGAGCGGCTGCAGCGGGAGAAGGACCAAGCGGTCGCCGCGGAGCAGTACGAGCGGGCCTCCGAGCTGCGCGACCAGGTCGCCGAGGCCCAGCAGCGGCTCGATCAGGCCCGGGACGGCGGCGGCGAGGGTCCGGGCGTGGGCGCGTCGGGTGTGCCGGAGGTCGGCGTCGAGGACATCGCCGAGGTCGTGTCCCGGGCCACCGGCATCCCGGTCAGCCAGCTCACCCAGGAGGAGATGGAGCGCCTGCTGCGGCTGGAGGAGCACCTGCACGAGCGCGTCGTCGGCCAGGAGGACGCGGTGCGCGTGGTGGCCGAGGCCGTGCGCCGCTCCCGCGTCGGGCTCGGGGACCCGGACCGGCCGATCGGCAGCTTCCTGTTCCTGGGGCCCACCGGCGTGGGCAAGACCGAGCTGGCCCGGGCGCTGGCCGAGGCGCTGTTCGGCGACGAGGACCGGATGATCCGCCTGGACATGAGCGAGTTCCAGGAGCGGCACACGGTCAGCCGGCTGGTCGGCTCACCGCCCGGGTACGTCGGCTACGAGGACGCCGGGCAGCTGACCGAGGCGGTGCGGCGCCGGCCGTACTCGGTGGTGCTCTTCGACGAGATCGAGAAGGCCCACCCCGACGTCTTCAACACCCTGCTCCAGGTCCTGGACGACGGCCGGCTGACCGACTCGCAGGGCCGCACGGTGGACTTCAAGAACACCGTGCTGATCATGACGAGCAACCTGGGGTCGGAGCTCATCCAGGGCCGCAACGCCCCGCTGGGTTTCGGTGCCGGCGACGGTGCGTCGTCGGACGCGGGGCTCCGCGACCGGCTCATGCGGCGGTTGCGCGAGTCGTTCCGGCCGGAGTTCCTCAACCGGATCGACGAGATCGTGGTGTTCCAGCAGCTGGACCACACCCAGCTGGAGCGGATCACCGACCTCCTGCTCGACGAGACCCGCCGGCGGCTGCGGGCCCAGGGCATCGAGGTCGAGTTCACCCCGGAGGCGGTCAGCTGGCTCGCCGAGCGCGGGTTCGAACCGCAGTTCGGCGCCCGCCCGCTGCGCCGGGCCATCCAGCGTGAGCTGGACAACCGGCTCTCCCGGTTGATGCTCGACGGCCGGGTGCGCAGCGGCCAGCGGGTGCGCGTCGTGGTCCGGGACGGCGACCTGGACCTGGAGGTGGACGACGCGCGGGAGGCCGCGACGGCGCAGGCGTGAACGCTCGCCTGCGCTGATCGGGCGACGGCCCGCAGCCGGTGGCTGCGGGACCGTCGTGGTCAGACGAGTCCCTCGTCGTGGGGCTCGATGCCGGCCGAGGGATCCTTCCCCTCGTCGGCGTCCGGCTGGGACGGGGCCGTCGCCCGAAGCCGCATCACACACCGCGCGCAGCAGCCACCACGGTCGCGGACATCACCGGGCACGACCTGCCGCCTGGGCCCTCCAGCTCTGCCCGTCCGGGCCGCGCAGAGCGCGCTGGGCGGCCGCGGCCAAGCCGATGCCCAGCACGGCGGCGGCCGACGGTTTCGGCGACCACCGCAGCGCGCCGACGGCCCAGCCGACGGGCGCCTCGCGTTGCCGATCGGACTCACGGCGCGGTGCTGTCGTCGCCGGCTCCGGCGACGTCCCCGCGAAGGCGTCGAGCATTCCGGGGACGAAGGCGGCCATGTCCTGAGGCCCTCTGCTCGTGGTGAGGTTCCCGTCCCGGACGAGCTCCTGATCGAGCCAGGTGGCCCCCGCGTTCACCAGATCGTCGCGGATCCCGGGCCAGGAGGTGAGGGTCCGCCCGTCCACGAGGCCCGCCGATGCGAGCACCCACGGTCCGTGGCAGAGGGTGGCGATGGGCTTGTCACTCGCGGCGAACGCGCGGACGAACTCCCGTGCCTGGGCGGACTGCCGGAGGAGGTCGGGATTGATGAACCCACCCGGCAGCAGCAACCCGTCGTAGTCGCCGGGATCGGCTTCGCCGACCGTCTTGTCCACGCGGACCCGGCTGGCCGGCATGTGCAGGTTCACCCCGCGGATCCGTCCGCGCCGTAGCGACACGACGTCCACCTCGGCGCCGGCCGCCTTCAGGGCTCGCAGTGGAACGATCAGCTCGACCTTCTCGAAGCCGTCGGCCGCCAGGGCAGCGATCGTGCGGCCCTTGAGCCGGCGTCTGGTGGGCATGTCGTCCCCCTGTCGCTCGATGGCGCGGATATCGCGGAACTCCCCCTGGCAGCGGAAGCCTCGATCGGGGCGCCACGGCCTTGTTCTCACCTGGCCGGGCTGCTCAGCGGTCAGCGGGGTACCCGCACCCGACAGCTGGACACGTTCCCGGGCGAACTGACGCGCGACCCGCCCTCCGTCCTGCTCGTGACGCCCGGAGGCCACCACCGTGAGCGGTGCACGCCCACCACGGCCACGGCCGCCGTCCGGGGGAGTGCCGGCCGCTCGGGGCCGAAGATGGGCAGTTGTGCCGACGGCGCCCGGGCACCGGCTCCGAGCATCCTGGACGAGCGGCTGCCTCACGGGAACCGGCGTTCCCGCAGCACCCCCGCACCGGCATGCCGTGCCAGGCGCGCCGGCGGTCGCGTCCACGCCACGAGGGAGGGGGACCGCGTGCTCCATCTCGCGGCATGGGACCTCTGCACCTGCCGTCGGCACCTCGCAGTGCACCCGTGACGACGGCCGGCCGAGCACGACCCGTGTCCCCGGACGTGTTCGGGGAGGGGCCTGCCGTCATCGGGCACCGCGGGCTCGGCTGCGGCGTCGTCGACGGGCACCAGCAGAACACCCTCAGTTCCTTCGCTGCCGCCGTGCGCAGTGGGGCGAGATGGGTGGAGGCCGACGTCCGGCGTCTGGGCGACGACGTCCTGGTGGTGGCCCACGACGCCGTGTACCCGGACGGCACCCGGCTCGACGACATCACGGGGGCGGAGGCGGACCGTCGCGGCACGCTTCGGCTCAGCACCCTGCTGGACGAGCTCCCGCCCCAGGTGGGGCTCAACCTGGACCTCAAGTCCTCGATGGACGACTGTCTGCGGTCGCCCGGGCAGACCACCGCAGGCCTCCTCGCGCCGGTCGTGGCAGCAGAAGCGCCGCGGCGGCCGCTGATGGTCTCCTCGTTCGACTCGTCGGCCCTGGGGCTCCTGCGTGCGACGGCGCCGCGGGTGCCCCTCGGGCTGCTGACCTGGCACCGGTTTCCCGTGGAGATGGCGGCGGCGGCGTGCGTCCACATGGACGTCGAGGTGCTGGCCCTCCACGTCGGCTCATTGTGGGAGGGGAGGGTCGCCGGCCGGATCGACTCGGGGCTCCTGGCGCGTCTGCTGTCACTGCTCCACCGCTGCGGCCGGCAACTGCTGGTCTGGTGCCCGCAGATCGCGTTGGCCCGGTCTCTGGTGTCCGCAGGTACCGACGCCGTGGTCGTGGACGACCTCCCGGAGGCGCTGGTCGCCCTGAGCCCTTCCACCTAGCCGAGGACCAGCTGCTCAGCCGCTGCAGCGGAGACCGCGCCCGGCCGCGTCCAGCCGCTCGCGCTGCGGCACCACCGCGTACCGGGGGTCCCTGGTGGACTCGACCCCCGCCTCGAAGCGATACGGAGGGACGTCGCCCATCGGTAGATCTACCGATCTTTCGGTGGAGCCCCGCAGGAAACCCGGATGTGCGGTGGCCGCGGTGGGACAGCGGGCGCAGAGTCGGGGAGCCGGTGAGCAGAGCCGGCCGCTGGTGCCTCACGAGCCCCGGGGCCCGAGCCCCAGGAGGGGATCCGATGCGAGCGATGGTCTACCGAGGTCCCTACAAGGTCAGGATGGAGGAGAAGGACCGGCCGACGATCGAACACCCCAACGACGCGATCGTCCGGGTCACGCTCGCCGCGATCTGCGGCTCGGACCTGCACCTCTACCACGGCATGATGCCGGACACCCGGATCGGTCACACGTTCGGCCACGAGATCATCGGTGTGGTCGACGAGGTGGGGTCGTCGGTGCGGAACCTGCAGGTCGGGGACCGGGTGATGGTGCCGTTCAACATCTTCTGCGGCACCTGCTGGTACTGCGCGCGAGGTCTGTACTCCAACTGCCACAACGTGAACGCGAACGCCACCGCCGTCGGCGGCATCTACGGCTACTCGCACTCGACCGGGGGGTACGACGGCGGCCAGGCGGAGTACGTGCGGGTGCCGTTCGCCGACGTCGGCCCGTCCAAGATCCCGGACTGGATGGCCGACGAGGACGCGGTGCTGCTGACCGACATGACGGCGACCGGCTACTTCGGGGCGCAGCTCGGCGACATCGTCGAGGGCGACGTCGTCATCGTCTTCGGCGCCGGGCCGGTCGGACTGGTGGCGGCGAAGTCGGCCTGGCTGATGGGCGCCGGCCGGGTCATCGTCATCGACCACCTGGACTACCGGCTGGAGAAGGCGCGCACCTTCGCCCATGCCGAGACCTACAACTTCACCGAGTACGGCGACATCGTCCTGGAGATGAAGAAGGCCACCGACCACCTCGGCGCGGACGTCGCCATCGACTGCGTGGGCGCCGAGGCGGACGGCAACTTCATCCAGCACGTCACCTCGTCCAAGCTCAAGCTGCAGGGCGGCTCCCCGGTCGCGCTGAACTGGGCGATCGACTCCGTCCGCAAGGGCGCGACCATCTCGGTGATGGGCGCCTACGGCCCGCTCTTCAGCGCCGTCAAGTTCGGCGACGCGATGAACAAGGGGCTGACGATCCACACCAACCAGTGCCCGGTCAAACGGCAGTGGCCCCGGCTGTTCGAGCACGTGCGCAACGGCTACCTCAAGCCCAGCGAGCTGGCCACCCACCGGGTGCCCCTCGAGGACATCGCCGAGGGCTACCACATGTTCTCGGCCAAGCTCGACGGCTGCATCAAGCCCCTCGTCGTCCCGACCGCGGCCTGAGCGACAGGAGACCCCGATGACCTACACACCAGACAAGCCGCCGATCGCCGAGTCGCCCGAGGAACTGCGCAAGCGCATCCCGGGCTGGGGCGTCGACCTCGACCCCAGGGACCGGCCGTCGGTGCCGAAGCTGCAGTTCCAGGAGGACTTCACCGGCGCGCACTGGGAGTTCCCCGAGCGGCAGCCGGAGAGGTATCCGCGGGAGCGCTCGGTCGAGCACAAGATGCTCACCCCGGTCTTCGGGACCGCCCAGCCCCTCTCGGGCGTCTCGGGGGCCATCCGCCGTCACGCCTACCGCTACAGCGAGGGTCGCGCGGCGCACTGGCTGCTGCTCATCCTCGGCGACCGGGTGGATGCGTGGGAGCACCACCTGAAGTCGTTGCTCACGCTGCGCCCGGACAACCCGATCACCGAGACCGGGGTCAAGGCCGAGTTCACCCACCACGGCCTGCGGTCGCGGATCGGGCAGCACCGCACGGACCTCAAGCACCAGGTGCTCGACCCGGTGATCGTCGGTGGTCCGTGGGTCGCCGCGGCGGGGGCGGTCTACGCCGGCGCCCGGAGCGTGGCGAAGTCGCTGGCGCACGTGGGGTCGGACGGGCAGCGGCCGGTGCACTGAGCGGGCCTGCGCCGATCAGGGCTACGGCCCCGCAGCCGGCGGCTGCGGGGCCGTCGTGGTCAGACGAGTCCCTCGTTGTGCGGCTCGATGCTGGCCGAGGGGTCCACCCCCTCGTCGGCGTCCGGCCGGACGGGCCCTTCGCCCGGCTCGGAACCCGAGCCGGCGGCGGTGTTCCGGGAGGACCGCTCCGGATCGGTCACGTCCGTGGTCGTGGGCGCCTGACCGATGCGCTTGGCGGCTTCCCCGGTCCCGGTTTCTTCCAGCTCTGACTCGCTCACCATTCCTCCATCTGCGGCAGCTGGGACAGGACGTCGTCGAACTCCCCGGGCGTCACTGCCTCCCGCACCGTGGTGACGACGGCGGCGGCCCCGGTCCGGCCCTCGTCCGGGTCGCGTGGTCCATGTCCGCTCCCGGAGGTGCCGTCCGGCGCCGGTTGTCGGGATTCCGTCGTTCGACCGCAGCTGGGACGCTAGGACCGTTCATGGCGCGTGGGCATCGGTCGATCGGCCGATGTCGCGCCCCGGGGACTCTCAGGACGGGCGAACCGTCAGAGGCTCCCGGTGTAGATGACCTCCTCGGCGAGGTCCCACACCTTCACGTTCCGGTCCTGGCTGTGCTTGCTGAGGACGGCGAGAGCCTGGTCCTCGGTGACCCCCAACCGGCACCTCAGGATGCCGACGGCGATACCGATCCGCCGGTTGGTCGCCAGTGCGACCTCCAGGTTGGTCGCTCTGGTCTCCGCGGCGAGGACCCGGGCACGCAGATCCGCCAGGACGGCGGACAACGCGCACCACCGCGCCCGGCGCGCACCACCCCGGGCGGTCGCCAGGCGCCGGGCGCCTCCTGGTACGTCCCGGCCCTCGCGGCATCCGAGGCGACTCCTCCGCGACGTCCCTCCGGAAGGCGTCGTCGTGGTACGGCACCACCCTGGGACGACTCCCGTCGCGACTCGATCGGTTCTCTCGATCGGCATGGTCCGTCCTCGCGTGCTCCGCCACGGCCGCCGGGCCCAGGTTTGAACCGTCGTCCGTGAGCCCTGTGCTCGGCACTGTGGCGCATTGCCGGGCGGGTCTCCATCGGCAGGCCGACCCATTACGGCTGCTGGATCGGATGCACCGGGTCGGTATCGGCATGTCTGCCGATACCGGGCGCCACCCTGCGCCGGGTGCAATCGGGGTCCCGGCCTGAGCACGGGCGGCGGGGCACACCTGCGACGAGGGAGACAGCATGAAGGCAGTGGTCTACGAGGGTCCGCGGCAGGTCAGCGTGAAGGACGTAGCGGACGCCCGGATCGAGCGGCCGACCGACGTCCTGGTGCGGATCACCTCGGCGAACATCTGCGGCTCGGACCTGCACATGTACGAGGGCCGGACCGACTTCGAGACCGGTCGCTGGTTCGGGCACGAGAACCTGGGCCAGGTGGTCGAGGTCGGCGACGGGGTCGACAAGGTCCGGGTGGGCGACTGGGTCGTCCTGCCGTTCAACATCGCCTGTGGCCACTGCAAGAACTGCGAGCGCCAGCTCACGAACTACTGCCTGACCGCGCAGCCGGAGCCCAAGATGGCCGGCGCCGCGTACGGATTCGCCGACATGGGCCCCTGGGCCGGTGGGCAGGCCGAGCTGCTGCGCGTGCCCTGGGGCGACTTCAACTGCCTGCGGCTCGGTGAGGACGCCGAGCAGCGCCAGACCGACTACGTGATGCTCGCCGACATCTTCCCGACCGGCTACCACGCGACCGAGATGGCCGGCGTGAAGCCCGGCGACCAGACGGTCATCTTCGGCGCCGGCCCCGTCGGCCTGATGGCCGCCCTCTCGGCGACGATCCGAGGGGCAGGCAAGGTGATGGTCGTCGACCGGCACCCCGACCGGCTGCGGCTGGCCGAGTCCATCGGCGCGATCGCCATCGACGACTCGAAGGTCGACCCGGTCGAGGCGGTGCTCGAGCAGACGATGGGGCTGGGCGCGGACAACGGCTGCGAGTGCGTCGGCTACCAGGCGCACGAGCCCGACGGGCAGGAGCAGGCCAACCTCACGATGAACCGGCTGGTCGCCTCGGTGCGCTTCACCGGGACGATCGGCACGGTCGGCGTCTTCGTGCCGGAGGACCCCGGCGCCAGCGACGAGCTGGCGAAGCAGGGCAAGCTCGCCTTCGACTTCGGCATGTTCTGGTTCAAGGGCCAGCACATCGGCAGCGGCCAGGCGCCGGTCAAGAAGTACAACCGGCAGCTGCGCGACCTCATCGCCGGTGGCAAGGCCGAGCCGTCGTTCATCGTCAGCCACGAGCTGCCCCTGGACCAGGCACCCGAGGCTTACAAGCACTTCGACGCCCGGGACGACGGCTGGACCAAGGTCGTCCTGCACCCGGCGATGGCAGGTGCCTGACATGGCAGGAGAGCTGAACGGACGACGGGTCGCCATCCTGGCGGCCGACGGGGTGGAGCGCGTCGAGCTCGAACAGCCGCGGCGGGCCCTGGACGACGCCGGCGCCCGCACCGACGTGGTCTCGATCAAGAGCGGCGAGATCCAGGCTCGCAACAACGACCTGGAGGACGCCGGCACCTTCGGCGTCGACCGGCTGGTCGGGGCCGCCTCGGTGGACGACTACGACGCCCTGCTCCTGCCCGGAGGAACCGTGAATCCGGACAAGCTGCGGATGGAACCCGCTGCCGTGGCCTTCGTCCGGGACTTCGTGCAGTCGGGCAAGCCGGTGGCCAGCATCTGCCACGGCCCGTGGAACTTCGTCGAGGCCGACGTCGCGCGCGGGCGACGGCTGACGTCGTTCCCGAGCATCCGCACGGACCTGCGCAACGCCGGCGCCGAGGTCGTGGACGAGGAGGTCGTGACCGACGGCAACATCACGACGAGCCGGTCGCCCGACGACCTGCCGGCCTTCTGCGAGCGCATCGTGCAGGAGTTCGCCCGCGCCCCGCAGGCCGCCACCGCGGGAGGGCGGGCATGACCTCGTCCATCGGGAACGTGGCGTCCCTCGCCGCCCGCGCCGGCGGGAGCGTCGTCCGTCAGGTGCGGTCGGCCATCGACCCGTCCGCCGCCCGGCCGGCCGGAGGGGGCCAGCCGGCGTCCGGGTGGCTCGTGGTGACCGTGTTCCGCGAACCGTCCGACGTGGACACCGCCGAGCTGCCCGCACCCCTGGCCGAGCTCGGTGACCGCATCGAGGTCCGCGTCCGCGCGGCCGCGGACGGCAAGGGCACCGAGCTCGGCGCCCGGCTGCGCAACCAGCCCTCCGGCGGCGCGCTCAGCCGGCTGAGCGGCAGCGACCCTCAGGCCGACCTGCGGTCGGCGCTGCGCCGGGCCAAGCAGCTCATCGAGGTCGGTGAGGTGCTCGCGGTGGACCCGGCACCGCACGGCAAGCGGACGGCGACTCCGGGGGGCGTGCTCCTGGAGGCGTGGACCAAGGTTGCGCCGAAGGCAGGTGTGCGGTGAAGGCGGTGACCTGGCGGGGCGTCAACGAGATCGGTGTCGAGGACGTCCCCGAGCCGACGATCCTCAACGACCACGACGTCATCCTCGAGGTCGGCCTGTCGGTGACCTGCGGCTCCGACCTGCACCTGCTGGGGGGCTACATCCCCGCCATGCGCGCCGGCGACGTGCTCGGGCACGAGTTCATGGGCACGGTGGCCGAGGTCGGGCCCGGGGTGACCAAGCACCGGGTCGGTGACCGGGTGGTGGTGGCCTCGTTCATCGGCTGCGGGCAGTGCTGGTACTGCAAGCAGGAGCTGTGGTCGCTGTGCGACAACGGCAATCCCAACCCGGGGATCACCGAGGCGCTGTGGGGGCAGTCCATCGGCGGCTGCTTCGGCTACTCGCACGCGATGGGCGGCTGGGCGGGCAGCCACGCGCCCTACATCCGGGTGCCCTACGCCGACCAGGGGGCCTTCGCCATCCCCGACGGCGTCTCCGACGAACGGGCCCTGTTCGCCTCCGACGCCGCACCCACCGGCTGGACGGGGGCGCACCAGGCCGAGGTCCGGCCGGGTGACGTCGTCGCGGTGTGGGGCGCCGGGGGAGTGGGCCAGATGGCGGCCCGCGCGGCCATGCTCATGGGCGCCGAACGGGTCGTCGTCATCGACCGGTACGACAACCGGCTCGAGCAGGTCCGCACGCACATCGGGGCGGAGACCCTCGACTACGAGGAGGTCGACGTCCCCGCCGAGCTGCGCGAGATGACCGGTGGCCGGGGACCGGACGTCTGCATCGAGGCGGTGGGCATGGAGGCGCACAGCAACGGCCCGCAGTTCCTCTACGACCAGGTCAAGCAGCAGATGCGGCTGCAGTCGGACCGGCCGACCGCCCTGCGGGAGGCGATCTACGCCTGCCGCAAGGGCGGGACGGTGTTCGCGCTGGGCGTGTTCGGCGGCCTGGTGGACAAGTTCCCGATGGGGGCGGTGATGAACAAGGCGCTGACCCTGCGCGGCGCCCAGCAGCACGGGCACCGCTACATCCCGGAGATCCTCGACCGCATGAGCCGGGACGAGGTGCGGACCGAGCACCTGGCCACCCACGTGATGCCGCTCGACGACGGGCCGAAGGGCTACCGGATGTTCAAGGAGAAGGAGGACGGGTGCGTCCGTGCCGTGTTCCGTCCGGGTGGCTGAGGCGCCGACGGGCGGACCGCCCCGGTCCCCGGCGCCGAGCCGGGCGGTGGACCGGGACCGGCCCCTCGCCGGCCCGGTGCCGGGCCACGGGGTGAGCGTTGCAGGCGGCGGGACGGCGGTGGAGGCGCACCGGCGGCCGACGATCCTGTCGTGGCGCCGCCTGCTGGTCTGTCTCGGCGGCGGCCTCCTCGCGGCCGGGCTGACCGTGGTCGCCGGCGTCCCGGAGATCGCGGTGCTCGTCGGCTGGGCCGTCGCCGCCGGCGGCCTGCTGCTCTGGGTGTGGCGGATCAGTTGGCCGCGCGACGCGGCGGGGACCAAACGGCTGGCCGAGGAGGAGGGGCAGACCCGGGTCACGGACACTGCCGTGCTGTGTGCGGCCGTGGCCAGCCTCGCCGCCGTCGTGGAGGCCCTCGTCCGGTCCAGCTCGGGAGACGCCGTCGGCGTCGCCACCGTGGTGCTCGGCGTCCTGGTGGTGATCCTGTCGTGGGCGCTGGTCAACACGGTCTTCGCCCTCAAGTACGCGCGCCGGTACTACTCCGGCGGGGACGGCGGCATCGACTTCGGCCAGCGGGAACCGCCCGCCTACAGCGACTTCGCCTACGTCGCGTTCACCGTGGGCATGAGCTTCGCGGTGCCGGACACCCAGCTCGAGGACACGTCGATCCGCAAGGTCGCCCTCGGGCACGCTCTGCTCTCGTACCTGTTCGGGACCGTCGTCATAGCCGTGGCCGTCAACCTCGTCACCAACCTGGGGCAGCAGGGATAGTGCCGCGGCCGGGTCGGGCACCCTCGGGGGGCTGGACGTTCCGAGAGGGTGGACGGAGGCGGTCGGGGTGGAGCTCAGGCAGCTGGAGTACTTCCTGGCGGTGGTCGAGGAGGGCTCGTTCACCCGCGCCGCGGCGCGGTTGTACATGGTCCAGTCGAGCCTGTCGGCGTCCCTGCTGGGACTGGAGAAGGAGCTCGGCACCGACCTGTTCACCCGCGGCCGCAAGGGAGCCGAGCTGACCGACGCCGGCCGTGCCCTCCTCGAACCCGCCCGGGCGGCGCTGCACGACGCCGAACGGGCTCGTGACGCCGTCGCCGAGATCGCGGGTCTGCTCCGCGGGTCCGTCCGCGTCGCGACGGTGGCCGTGCCGAGGGACGTCGACGTCTTCGAGACGATCAGGCCCTTCCAGGAGCGGCATCCGGGGGTGGCGATCAGCGTGCTCCACGACGGCGCGCGCGACCTCCTCGGCCTGGTCGCCGAGGGCACGGCGGACTTCGCCATCACTCCGCTCACACACCGGACGACGCCCGCGCTGCGCTTCGATCCCCTGCTCAGCACGCCGTTGGTCCTGCTCTGCCCGCCGGGGCACCGGCTCGCGGGCGCCCGGGGCGTGGAACTCGGCGACGTGCTCGACGAGCCGCTGATCGACCTGCCGCGAGGGTGGTGGGTCCGCGACCTGTTCGATCGGGTGTTCGCCGAGCGCGACCTGCCCCGCTGCGTGCGTCTCGAGGTGGACGAGTGGTTCGGCGTCCTGACGATGGTCCGCCGCGGGATGGGCATCGCCTGCGGCCCGCTGGCCTGCGTCGACGAGACGCTGTTCGGGGACCTGGCGGTCGCCACCCTCGCCGATGCGCCGACGTGGGAACTCGGCATCGCGACCAGGGACGAGGCGCTCCGAGGGGCTGCCGGTCGCGCGTTCCTGGACGCCTACCGGCGGCAGTGCCGGGAGCGTCTCGGAGGCTGATCCGCGGCACGGGCCGCGGCAGCCATCGCCCGCGTCGATCGGTCCCATCGGCGTCGCGCGCCGTCGTCCGGTCGACCCCCCTCGCCGGGCTACCGATACTCGGAGGGTCACCGCACGACGCGCCGGCCGCCTGCCGGCCACCGCACGCGACCCCGGGAGGCCGTGATCGTCGCTCCGAGGCACGGGGCGTCCCGGCAGAACCGGCTCACCCGAATTGCGGAACACGGTCAACCGCAACCGTCGATCCGCCGATACGCCGATGTGATCCTCGAGTCGGCTTCCTCGACGCTGCGCAGCAGCGTCTACGAGGCACTGTTCGTCCACGGTCTCGACGGGGTGCTGATCACCTCGGCCGACGGGCGCACCCTCGGCGCGAACGGGCGGGCCTGCGAGCTGCTCGGCCGGACGGAGCTCGAGCTGATCGAGCTCGGCCGGGACGGGGTCGTCGACCGGCGTGACCCCCGGTGGAGGGAGGCGCTCGAGACCCGGGCCCGGGAGGGTGCGTTCCGCGGGGTGTTCCGGTTGCGCCGCAGCGACGGGTCCACCTTTCCCGCCGAGGTCACCACCGCCACGTTCCTCGACGGGGACTCCCCACGCGCGTACGTGTCCTTCCGGGACGTGAGCACCGCGGAGGCCGAGGCGGCGCGGGCTGAGGCGACCACGCGGACGGCGGCCGAGCTCGTCGACAGCCTCGAGTCGATCAGCGACATGTACATCGGCGTCGACGCAGACTGGCGGATGACGTACATCAACGCGCAGGCCGAGGCCCGGCTGGGACTGGTGCGCGACGAGGTCGTGGGCGAGGACATCTGGGTCCGGTTCCCCGCCCTGCTCGGCACGGAGTTCGAGAGGACCTACCGCCAGGTCGCGCGCACCGGACGACCCGCCACCCTCGAGGCGCGCTACGACGGGGCGGATCTGTGGTGCGAGGCCCGGGTGTACCCCCTGCGCCGGGGCGGGATCGCCATCTACTTCCGGGACATCTCCGAGCGGCGCGCCATGGAGCAGGAGCGGGAACGCCTGCTGGCCGCCGAGCGGGCGGCCCGCGCGGCAGCCGAACGGGCGCAGCGCGACCTGGCCCACCGGGCCACGCACGACGAGCTGACGGGTCTGCTGAGCCGCGCCGGTCTGCTGCAGGAGGTGGACCGGGTCCTGGTCGGTCAGCCGGAGGCCCGGCTCACCGTCGCCTTCATCGACCTGGACCGGTTCAAGCTGGTCAACGACAGCCTGGGGCACGGCGCAGGGGACCACCTGCTGAGCGAGTTCGCACGGCGGCTCGCCGCTCTGGCAGGTCCGGCTCATCTCGTGGCCCGCTTCGGTGGCGACGAGTTCGTGGTGGTCCTGGTGGACCGCTCCGCCGAGGAGGCCGGCCGGTTCGCCCAGGAGGTGATCGAGGTGAGCCGGGAGCCGGTCGAAGTGGGTGCGCGCCTCCTGGTCACCGTCAGCGTCGGCCTGGCCACGGCGACCGGTCCGGCCGATCTCGACATCCTGCTCCGGGAGGCCGACGCGGCGCTCTACCGCGCCAAGGACACCGGACGGGAACGGGCTGTCTGGTTCGACGAGCAGATGCACGTGGAGTCGATGCACCGGGTCGCGATCGAGAACGACCTGCGCCACGCCCTGGACCGGGACGAGCTGCTGGTGGAGTACCAGCCCGCCTTCGACCTCCGGGTCGAGCGGATCTGCCACGTCGAGGCCCTGGTCCGGTGGCGGCATCCCGTCCGTGGCCTCGTCGGTCCACAGGAGTTCATCCCGGTCGCCGAGGAGACGGGGCTGATCCACCGCATCGGCGAGCTGGTCCTCGCCCGGGCCCTCGAGCAGGCCGGCCGGTGGGCGCACCTCCCTGAGCTGCGGGTGTGGGTCAACGTGTCCCCGCAGCAGCTGGCCGACCGCGGGTTCCCCGCCCGGCTCGCTGCCCAGCTGGACCGTGCCGGCCTGCCCGCGCATCGCCTCGGGATCGAGGTGACCGAGTCGGCGCTCGCCGACTGCTCCCGGCCGGGGGAGGTGCTGCGGCGGATACGCGACCTGGGGGTGGCGATCGCCATCGACGACTTCGGGACCGGCTACAGCTCGCTGGCCCGCCTGAGCGAGTTCCCCGTCGACGTCATCAAGGTGGACAGGTCCTTCGTCCACGACCTCGCGACACCTCGCGGCGAGGCGTTGGTGGCCGGCATCGTGACGTTGGCGCAGGCCATCGGCGCGCACGTCATCGCGGAGGGGGTCGAGACCCTGCCGCAGCTGACCGCGCTCAGCGCCCTCGGGGTGGACTCCGCCAGCGGGTACCTCCTCGCCCGCCCGTCCGCGCCCGAGCACCTGCCCCTGACGCTCCCCGCCGAGGCGTCCTTCCGCTGGCGGACCGGCCTGCACCCCACCGTGGCGCGGGCCCCTGGCCAGACGTCGTCGTCGACGAGGTAGCGAGCGCGCCGGTGCGGCCCGGTCCCGCGTCCCGGACGCGTAGGAGTGGGGCGGCCCGGCCGACGCCAGCTCGTACGGGCGGCGGCCGGGTCCTCCGTGCCGTTGCGTCGCGGAACTGTCGTTCCTTGCCATCTGCCGTGGCGCTGCGGTCGGGGCGCGCCGAGTCGGACGCCGGGGCGGACCTTCGCGGATCTGGCGGGGCGTAGCGTTCGGCGCGCCCCCGTGCGGCGGTGGGCGCGGCATCGGTCGACCGCCACGGAGCGGGCCGGCGAACCGTCGTTCTTCGTCGGCGCAGGCCGAGGTGCGCGGTCCTCGACGACTCCCGCGCAGCTCGCCCGACGGACGAGGGGAGCCGCCGTGAGTGACGACGCGGTGGTCCGTCGGGAGATGACCGAGGTGGCCGCCTCCGCCGACACGCTGCCCCGCCGCGCCGAGCAGCTGTTGGCGGTACTCCGCCGCGTCGTTCCCTTCGAGGGCGCGTGGCTGGCCCTCGCCGACCTGCACCACTCGGTCTACACCACGCTGGCGGCGCGGATCTCACCGACTCGATCGTGGCGTTCCTCGAGAGCTCCGCACACATCCGCGACGTCGAGGTGACCAGCAGCCACCGCGCCACCGCTCCGATCACCCCGTCGGACCTGCCCTACCCGATCGAGGAACTGCCCACCTGGGCCGACCAGCTGCTCCCCGCGGGCTACCGCGACTCGATGGCCGTGTCCCTGTTCGCGCCCGACCGGCGCCCGTTCGGCTACCTCGCGCTGTTGACGGACAGGGAGCAGTCGCCGCTGCCGCAGATGCGCCCAGTTCTTGCCCGGGTCACCGCGGCGCTCGCCTACGCGATCGACCCGCTGCACTGCCTGACCGCGGCCGTTGGCCTGGTGCAGGGAGCGCGGGGCGCGGTGGTGCTCCACGCCGACGGCGAGATCGCGCCGCTGCCGGGGCTGGACGGGCACGCGCTGCTCGCCGCCGGCTCGCCGGCGCTGATCGCCGCCCGCGAGCACCTCGCCGCCGGCCGGACCTACACGTCCTTCCTGTGGCCGCTGGGCGGCCGGCACGCCCCGCACGGACACCTGCGCATCACCGCGATGGCTCCTCCCGCGGACCTGCCGCTCCATCTGACCGGGTTGGTGCTGCCGGCACCGCCCGGGGACCTGCGCGGGCTCACGCCGCGCGAACTCGAGGTCCTGGGGCTGCTGGTCGAGGGGGCGTCGAACGCGGCGATCGCCCGCGCACTCATCGTCGCCCCGTGCACCGTCGCGGGCGGGGCTGTTCGTGCCGCCCTCTCCGTGATCGGCCGCACGGAGCCGGGCATGGCTGAGCTGCCACCACGCGGGGCACGGGTCGCGGCCGAGGTCGCCGGGGTCGGGCCGATCAGTCAGGAGGAGCGGGCGCAGGCGGTGCTGGCCGCGCTGCGCCGGGTGGTGCCGTTCGCGGCCGGCTGTCGCCCAACGCGACCGCCAGGGTGTGCGGCTTGGTGGCCTGCCTGCTCGTGCGCGCAGCCCCCCTCGACCGCCCGCCGATGCTCGACCTGCTCGCGGAAGGCGACCTCCTGCAGGTCCGCGTGCTGCCCGGGTCCCGCCTGCACGGGGTCCACGTGAACGAGCTGCGGCTGCCGGACGGCGCGACGCCCGGGCTGCCGGCCAGGGACGGCGCGACGTTCGCCGTCGCACCGCACACCCGCCTGCAGACCGACGACGTCCTCCTGGTGTTCACCGACCCGGCCGATCGGCACGCCACCGAGAAGCGGATCCTGGCGGTGCACCGCAGCGGCCGGCTGGCGCACCGGCTGGGCGACACCGGCTCGTGAGCGGTCAGCCGGTGCGTTCCCCCGGCACCAGGTGCAGCCCAGCGCGGATCCCCGGAGGGTGCAGCAGCTCCCGGTCGGCCGGGGCGTCGTCGTCCGCCGTCCGGTCGCTGTCCAGGCGCAGGCACAGCAGCACGACGTCGTCCTGCAGGCGCCGGCCGGCGGTGAGCTCGGCCATGACGACGTCCCGCCAGACCGCCGGGTCGTCGGCGTCGATCCCCTCGGCGACGGCCGACAGCAGGCCCATGCCGGCGTCGAGGTCGCTGTCCCGGCGCTCGACGAGGCCGTCGGAGTACCAGAGCAGCACCGAGCCGGGCGGGACGGCGAGCTCTGCCTCGGCGCGGGGCTTGTCGGTGACGGCGAGCGGGGTGGAGCGGCCGCCCTGCAGGTACCGGGCCCGGCGGTCGGTGACCAGCAGCGGGGGAGGGTGGCCCGCGCAGGCGTAGCGCAGGACGCACGTCCGGGGGTCGTACTCCCCGTAGGCGAGGGTGGCGAAGGCCGCCCCGGGGATGCTCGGGCAGGCCTCGTCCAGCGCCTCGAGCACCTGCCGCGGTCCGGCGTGCCGGCCGCCGGCGATGACCCGCAGCGCCGAGTGCAACCGGCCCATCGCGGCCGCGGCGGGCAGGTCGTGTCCGACGATGTCCCCGACGACGATGGCGGCCCGCCCGCCGGGCAGGGGGAAGACGTCGTACCAGTCGCCGCCGATGTCGTGCTCCTGGTCGGCCGGCCGGTAGCAGCCGGCGACGGCCACCCCGGGCAGGTGGTCGGGCAGCACCGGGAGGAAGGCCTGCTGCAACTGGTGGGCGGCCTCGTGCTCCTGCTCGTAGAGCCGCGCCCGGAGCAGCGCCTGGGCCATCAGCTCGGCGAGGGTGCTCGCGACGGCGGCGACCTCGGCGTCGCCCGCGGCGTCCGAGCCGAACCCGAAGCCGAGCGCACCGACGGTCACCTCGCCGATCCGGGCCGGCACCGCCAGCGCGCTGCAGCTGCCGTCCGGCGGCTCGCCGGCCAGGCCGGCCGGGAAGGTGGCGTGCAGCGCCGGGAACTGCGCCCGGACCTGCCGGCCGCAGCCGACGGCGACGGCGAGGAGGGCGGGGGCGTCCAGCGGGAGGTCCCGTTCCACCGGTGCGGAGTCGTCCGGCACGGTGCGCCAGGTGCGCAGCCGCGAGCCGTCCGGGGTGAGGACGCCGACCACGCCCTGGTCGGCGACCAGGCCGATGCCGCGCCGGACGAGCACCTGGGCGATCGCGTCCGACGTGGCCGCGTTGGCCAGCCCCGCCGTCACCTCCTGCAGGGCCTCCACCCGGCGGCGCACCGCCCGGTCCCGCTCGGAGACGGTCCGGGCCCGCTGCCGCTCCTCGATCTCGACGGCCAGCAGCCAGGCGGTCAGGACGGCGACGGCGAGGAACAGCTGCAGGCTGGCGATCTCCAGGTTGGGGACCCCGGCCAGGATCGCCCAGGGGCCCCGGCCCGCGGCGGTCACCACGTTCGCGGTCAGGGTCACGGCCAGCCCGGCGGCGGTCACCATGGGGACGCCGTACACGAACGCGTAGGCGATCAGCAGCGGGACGGTGGCGTAGCTGAGCGGCACCACCGTCGGCCAGAACGCCAGCACGGTGACCCCCGCGGCCAGGGTCACCAGCAGGACCCGCCGGACCGTCGTCCCGAGCGTGGGCCAGGCGCCGTCCGTGCGCCAGGTGAGCACCGTGCCGGCCACGGTGAGGACGCCCAGGCCGTCGCCGGCCCAGAACGGGAAGAAGGCGTCGAACCAGTCGCGGCCCATCGCCAGGTGGTTGGTGGTCGCGCCGATCAGCGCACCCACGAACGGTCCGGCGAGCACGCCGCAGCCGATGAACGCGCCGAGGTCGCGACGCCGCCGCAGGTCGATCCGCCGGACGAACCGGCGCAGCAGCAGCGCACCCACCAGGGGCTCGGCGACGTTGGCCAGCACGAAGCCGGCCACCGACGGGGCGGGCAGCCCGAAGTACAGGTCGACGGCGGCCTCGACGACGGCCGCGGTGCCGAGCACCCACGGCCACCGGCGCGGTGGGGTGAGGACCAGCGCAGCGAACGTGACCCCGGCGGGCGGGAAGAGCACCGCGCCGACGGCCGAGGCCTCGAAGAGCGCGAAGGACGCCGCCGATCCGGCGGCGTAGGCGGCGCCCACGACGAGCACGAGCCGCCACGGAGGCTGGGGAGAGCGCTGCCGGCTCGTCATCGAGCGCTCCGCGGATCGAGACCTCGCAACGTCGTCACGGGCTCTCGTGACCGCCACATCATCGCCCGCTCCGCGGTCGCCGTCACCCCCGCTGTCGGGTGCCGTCCGCGGTCCGGCGTCGTCCCGTGTCCGGCATCGGCCCGCGCATCCGGCGTCGGCCCGCGCATCCGGCGTCGGCCCGCGCTTCTTGCGGGAGCCTTGCGCCGCGGCGGGGGAGGTCGTGCGGGGCGCGCCCGAGAGTGGGCGTCGTCCGGCGGGGGGTCCGTCGACGAATACCGAGGAGTGGCAGCGTGACGGCGTCGACCCTTGAGTGCGTGACCTGGGTGTCCTCGGCCATCGCGCTGCCCTATCCCGACGGGCGCAGCGCCCTGGTCGGCCTGCGGGCGGAGATCGACCACGAGGTCGCGCGCGGCGACGTGGGGACGCCGGACTGGTCCACCGCGGTGCTCGTCGGGCCGGTCCCCCTGCACGAGGGCGAGGGGCAGCGGTGGTTCGACTACGTGCTGTCGGTCGCCTGCCGCCGGGGCGCAGCGGCTACGGGAGACGGACCGGGATGACCGGGCCGGGCGCGTGGGCCTCCGGTGCGACGGCGGAGCGGCCCAGCCCCAGCGGGTCGGGGTCCTCGCCGCGGTCGAGGACGTAGCAGGCGGCGATGACGCCGGCGCGGTCGTCGCGGATCTTCTCGATGATCTCGTCGATCGTCTCGACGACGCAGTACCGCGCGCCGTCGGTCAGGAAGACGACCGTGTCGGGAGTCGCCTCGACGCGCTCGATGGCGTCGGGGTCGAGGCGGCAGTAGTCGCCGCTGCGGCGGATGAGGCCGATCATGGCGGTCCTCCTGCTCGGCGGGGCATCGGGTCCCGGCGGCGGTCCCTGGGTGTCGGGCAGCCTCACCTTCGGCGGGTGGGTGCTCGCCCTTGAGTCCGGTGGTGGGAGCCGCCCCCAAGGGGTGAGCGTTCCCGCGGGAACGCGGGGCGGGTCGGGCTCGCACCGTCCGCCCGCGCCCCTCGGGCTCCTGCGCCGTGGCCGGGCGTTCCCGCGGGGACGCGGGGCGGGCTCCAGCTGGCGTCCTCCGCTGTCGAGCGAACCGACTCCCGCGCCCGTCGAGACGTTCCCGCAGGAAAGCCTCGACGCCGCGACCTGCAGGATTGTCACTCCCCGCGCCTAGGCTTCGAACATGCGTACGAATGAGGGGCCTGCGTCCGCCGGAACCGACCCCGCCGGAACCGATCTGGCGGAACTGGCCCGGCGGATCACGTCCGGCGCGGTGCGGCTGGCCGCGGCCACCGCGGCGTGGCTGACGCTGGTGGCCGAGTTCGACCGCCGGGAGGGCTGGGGCGCCTACGGCATCCGCTCATGTGCCCACTGGCTGGCGTGGCAGTGCGGCATGTCGCCGGGGACGGCGCGCGAGCACGTCCGGGTGGCCCGGGTCCTCATCGCCCTGCCCCGGATCGGTGCCGCCTTCGCGGCCGGCCGGCTGTCCTACTCCAAGGTGCGCGCCCTGACCCGCGTCGCCGAGCCGGACACCGAGGCCGAGCTGCTGGAGTTCGCGCTGGAGGCCACCGCCTCGCAGACCGAACGCGTCGTGCGCCAGTGGCGGCGTGCGGACGCCGCCGACCGGGATCGGGTCGCCGCCAAGCGGCAGTTCGAGTACTGGTGGGACGACGACGGCATGCTCACCGTCCACCTGCGCCTGGACGCCGAGCAGGGGGCTCGGTTCCTCGCCGGGGTGGACTCGCTGGCCGAACGCGCTGCCCGGCGGGACCGCGCCCAGGCCAAGCGGGCGGCCGCCGCCGGTGCTCCGGCCGGGCCCGCCGCTGCGCCGGCCTCGACCGCGCCGGAACGCGTCGACGACACCGACGAGGTCGCCATGGCCCGTGAGCGGACCACCGTGCGCCGGTGTGCCGCGCTCGCCCAGCTCGCCGACGCCGCGGCCGATGCCGACCGCCGGGCCGGTGACCCACCGCGGCGGGAGGTCGTCGTGCACGTCGACGCGGCCGTGGTCGCCGACGACGCCGCCGCCGGCCGGGCCTACCTCGAGGGTGGCCCTGCCCTGCACGCCACGGACGTGCGCCGGATGCTGTGCGAGGCCACCGTCGTGACGATGCTCGCCGCGGGGCGGGAGCCGCTGGCCGTGGGCCGGGGCCGACGCCTGGCGACCCGCGCCCAGCGACGCGCCCTGCTCCGGCGCGACGGCGGCTGCGCCCGGCCTGGCTGCCCCGAGGTGCGGATCGAGCGGCTGCACGCCCACCACCTGCGGCACTGGATCTTCGGCGGGCGCACCGACGTGGACAACATGGTGCTGCTCTGCGACGCCGACCACGGCCTGGTCCACGACCTGGACCTGGTCATGACCCGCCGTCACGGCGAGCTGGTCGTCACCACTCCCGACGGCCGCCGGGTGTGGGGTGTTGCTGACGCCGCGTTCGACGCCGGCCTGGCGGGTCTGTCGGACCCGTCCGGTCCGTCCCGTCCGTCGGGTGTGCCGGCCGACCCTGGCCCGGCCGCACCGGAGGGTGTTCGGCGTTCCGGCGGTGTGGGCGCCGGGGAGCGGTTCGGCGGGATCCACCCGATCGACCAGCAGGCCGGACGCCGCCCGCAGGCTGCACCCGCCCGCCTCCGGGGCGTCGAGGGGCCCGGCTCGCGCGGCACGGACGAGCCCCCGGCGGCTGCCGGCGGCAGCGCGACGGTGACCGAGCTGCTCTTCCCCGACGGTGCGCCGGACCTGCCCGACGCGCCGCACGTCAACGGCGAGCGGATCGACCTCGGCTACGTGGTCAGCGTCCTCATGGGGCACCGCGACTTCGTCCGCCGGCTCGCAGCGCAGGCCGGTGTGGCGGCGTGAGGACGACGGTGGGATCGCGTTCCCGCGGGAACCCGACGGCAGTAGCCGGCGGGGCCCCGGAAGTGCGGCCCCGGACCGGGTCGGGGGCGGTCACCGCCCAGGGGAGCTGATCCGGGCGTTCCATCGAGAGGAAGCTGACCATGGACGTTTCGTCGAAGGTGAGCTGACCGTGACCGCACCGTCGGAACGGATGGCCTGGGCCGCGGAGGTGGTCGCCGCCGAGCCGGGAGAGCGGGTGCTCGAGGTGGGTTGCGGGTCGGGCGCCCTCGTCGCGCTGCTCGCCGACCGCGGGGCCGAGGTGGTCGGGATCGACCGGTCGGCGGCCGTGGTCGCCTCGGCCGTCCGGCGCAACCGCGTCGCGGTCGAGGCCGGCCGGGTCCACCTGCTGACCGCACCACTGCTCGACGCCGACCTCGGCCCCAGGGGGTCCTTCGACGTCGTGGTCGCGTTCGACGTCCGGGCCTTCTGGGATTCCGGTGCCGCGGCGACCTGGGCCGTCGTCGACCGCGCGCTGGCCACTCCGGGACGGGTCGTGGTGGCCTTCTCGGTCATGCGGCCGGGTGCCGAGGTCGCCGTCGTGGACGCGGTCGCCGAGCACGCCGCCCGGCGGGGCCTCGTGGTCGACGGCGTCTCCCGGCGTCCCGCCACGCCGATCGGGTCGGTCGCCGTCCGGTTGCTGCGGCGCGTCAGCGCGGGCTGAGCGAAGACTCCCGCCTCGTCGGGCGGGACGCCTGCCCGAGCGGGGGAGTCCCCGGCCCGCGCGCTCGGACGCGACCGGAGTCACAACCCCACGGAGCCCTCCTCCCTTCGGGGGAGCCCCGGCCCCATCGCTCAAGGCACCCGCAGGCAGCGCCGATCACCCGCTCAGGTGACGGGAGCTCCGTCGCCGGGTCCCACCAGCGCGAGCGGATGGAGGAAGGTCGTGACCGAGCAGTCCGTGCTCGTCGTGGAGGACACCGAGGAGATCCGGGAACTGGTCTGCACGGTCCTGCGCCGCGCGGGGATGGACGTCCGTGCGGTCGCGTCCGGAGCCGAGGCGCTGGCCGAGGTCCGGCGCGCGGCGCCCGACGTCGTCGTCCTGGACCTGGGCCTCCCCGACGCGGACGGCACCGAGGTGTGCCGGCAGATCCGCGCCGAGAGCGAGTGCTACGTCCTCATGCTCACCGCGCGCGCCGAGGAGGTCGACCTGCTGATCGGCCTGGCCGTCGGCGCCGACGGGTACATGGCCAAGCCGTTCTCCCCGCGCGAGCTGGTCGCCCGCGTGCAGGCGATGCTGCGCCGGCCGCGCGTGCCGGCGCCGCGCCCGGCGCCGGTCGAGGAGTCCGTCCTCCGCCTCGCCGACCTCGAGGTGGACGAGGACAGCCGCGAGGTCCGGGTGGACGGCGCCGTGGTCGACCTGACGCGCACCGAGTTCGACCTCCTCGCCGCCCTCGCCTCCCGGCCCGGCCGCGTGCTGCAGCGGGAGACGCTGCTGCGTGAGGTCTGGCAGACCGACTGGGAGGGCAGCGTGCGCCTGGTCGAGGCGCACATGTCCAACCTCCGCCGCAAGCTGCAGGCGGCGGGCCTCAGCTCGCCGGAGATCCGCACCGTCCGCGGGGTGGGCTACCGGCTGGTGGCGTAGCCCGTCCTCCGACACGACAGCGGGCCCGGACCTCACCTGAGGTCCGGGCCCGTCGTGTGTCTGCGGTCAGCAGGTGACGACGTTGCTCAGCTGCGAGTTGGCCGTCCAGCCGTAGCTGGTCAGGGTGACCATCGCCAGCCGCGCCCCGAGGTCGACGACGTCGGCGTCGTAGTGGCCGACCATGGTCGTCGCGGTCGGACCGACGTCGTCGAGGGGGTAGCTGGCGCCGTTGGCCATGATCGCGGCCATCCGGTAGCCGGTGACGCCGGGCGAGGTGCTGCCCTTCCACCTGCCCGTGGCGTAGAGCTCGGTGTCCTTGATCGTCTGCGTCGTGTTGTACTCGGTGGCGCTCGTCCAGGTGGGCGGCGTCGTGGTGTCGCTCTGCACGTTGCTCTTCGCCGTGGCCGTGGTGGACGTCTGGTTCCAGGCGTACATCGTGGTGCCGGTGCTGGTGACCCGGTAGTACCGCTTGATGACGGTCGTCGTCGTGGTGCAGTCCGTGTCCACGCGCACGCTGGTGGGCGGCTGCACGGTGCGGGTGCCCAGCGCGGTCGTCACCGCGGTGGTGTCGGCGAAGAGGGCCTGGGCCGGCAGCGAGGCGCCGACGACGACGGCGACGGTGAGGACGAGCAGGACGACGGTGCGGCGGACGGCGCTCACGGTCCCTCCCTCTCTGTCCGGTGCGGGACTCGGTGTCCCGGCGGTCAGGGACGACTCTGCTGTCCGGACCGCACGCACCGCGCGAGGGAACCGCAAGAGTTCCGCAAGGCCGCGGCTGCGCCGCCCGGTTCAGCAGGTGAGCGTCTTGGAGAGGGCCGAGCTCGCCGTCCAGCCGTAGGTGGTGACCGTGTCGATGGTCAGCTTCAGCGAGGTGGACAGGTAGTCGGCGTCGGCGTTGGCGCTCATCGACGTGGCGTTGGCGCCCTGCGTCATCGTGAACGTGTGGCCGTTGCCCAGGTGCGCGGTCATCTGGTAACCGGCGACCTTCGCCGACGTGCTGCGGGTCCAGGTCGCGCTCGCGTAGAGCTCGGTGTCCTTCGACGTCGTCGTGATCGTGTACTCGTTCCAGCCCGGCCCATTGGTGCGATCCGTCGTCTCGCCGTCCACGTTCTTGTTGCTGCGCTGCGTGGTGGAGGACTGGGAGTAGCCGGTCAGCGTGTCCCCGCCCCACGAGTTGGTGCGGTACGTCCGCTTGGTGACCACGGTCGTGGTGAAGCAGGTCGTGTCCACGTCGACGTCGGTCGGCGGCTGGACGGTCAGCGTCCCGAGGCTCATCGCCGGCGCGGCGGCGGTGTCGGCGAAGAGGGCCTGGGCCGGCAGCGAGGCGCCGACGACCACGGCGACGGTGAGGACGAGCAGGACCAGGGTGCGGCGGACGGTGGTCACGCGTCGTCCTCCTCGTCGCGGGCGGGGCGCCAGATGGTGAGCAGGAGCCAGCCGGCCAGGAGGGCGGGGGCGCCGTAGACGAGGGCGTGGCTGATCCAGGGGGTGCGCAGGGCGGTGAGCAGGTGGCCGAGTTCGGGGATGACGGCCTGGACCTGGTAGGCGGTGTCGCCCTGGAGGACGGCGGTCCAGGGGTCGGGGGTGTCGTTGGCGTCGCCCTGGGTCTGGACGGTGACGGTGCCGTCGGGGGCGTGGGTGACGTCGGTGACGCGGTGGGTGACGACGCGGTGGTCGTCGATGGGGATGTGGTAGCTGATGATCATTCCCTCGGTGACGTCGGAGACGGCGAGGGGGGTGCTGATGACGACGTCGCCGGGGTCGATGGCCGGGGCCATGGAGCCGGTGAGCATGGTCATGGTGCGGTAGCCGAGCACGTGCGGGCCGATGGCCAGGCCGGTGAAGGCCACGACCGCCACCAGGACCAGCAGCCGGACCAGCCAGCGGCCGGCGAAGGCGGTCACCGGGGCGAGCACGCGGAGGGCGGGCCGGGCCACCGGGGGCAGCGGGCGGGCTGCCCCCGGCGCGGCGAGGGGGAGGACGGCGGTCATGTCGGGCTCTCCGGTCAGCTCGGCGGGACGGCGGTCAGCGGGCGGTGCCGTTGCGCTGCGTGCCGGTGAAGGTCAGCGAGAGCGTGTTGCTCAGGCCCTGGAACTGGTTGCCCGCCCCCGTGGGCAGGGAGATGCTCAGGACCAGCTGGTCGGTGCTGCCCGGGGTCAGGCTGGCCGGGCTCTGCAGGGCCTCGTCGGCGCGCAGGACGCCACCCGGGGTGAGGACGTTGCGCGCTGTGCCGCCCGAGCAGGAGTAGCTCGGCGCCGTCGGGCTGCCGCCCTGGACCCAGGTCCCGGAGCAGGCCTGCAGCGACAGCTGGAGGCCGTTGGTCTTGTCGGTGGTCAGCACGTTGGACGTGCTGGACGTGACCTTCAGCGACACCGAGGACAGCGCCGAGGTGCCGTCGTTCTTGAGGGCCACCAGGCGGTTGACCGAGTCACCCGGGATGAGGTCGGAGATCGTCGCCGGGATCGGGGTGGCCGGCTGGGTCAGGTCGATCGACACCGTGCCGGTGGACACCTGGGTCGAGACCGGGGTGGTGGAGTCGGTGAAGGTACCGAAGGTGCCCAGGCCGGCGACGGCGGCGGCGGCGCCGATCACGCCGAGGGAACCGACGACCTTGCGGGCGGTGGTGGCGCGGGTCTTGCGGGTCATGGCTGTCGTCTCCTGCATCCGGCCGGGGCGGGGTGTCCCGGCGACAGGAACGACTCTGGAGGCCGAACCGCAGGCACCCCGCCCGCTTTCCGCAAGAGAGGCGCAAGCCTCCCGCGAGGCCAGGGCGGGAGCCTCGGGCAGAGCCTCGGGCAGTGGTGGGCCGGCGGGCTGCGGGCTGCGGGCTGCTCAGGCGCCGGCGACCGAGCGGAGCTCGACGACGAGGTCGTGGGCGAGGATGCCGCGGCGGGCGTCGCGGGCGATCGCCCGGCAGACCGCGGCGACCTCCGGGTGGCCGAGCTGGGCGCTGGTCCCGGCGAGCGTCGTCGACACCTGGGCGAGGGCCGGTGCGTCCCCGGCCCGGGCGCGGTCGGCGATCGCGGTCAGCCGGTCGGGCAGGGCGCTGACGTAGAGCTCCTGCAGCCGGTCCATCACGTCGGCGTCCACGTCTTCGTCGTGCAGGTCGCCGACCTCGGTGACCGGCTGCGGCGCCGCCGCCCGGTCGCGGAGCAGGTCCAGCAGGATCTCGGCACCCACGGGCTTGGGCAGGCAGGCCACGGCGCCGGCGGCGAGCGCGGCGGCCCGCTCCTCCGCGGGGGGGTCGCCGGCGACGACCAGCAGGTGTGCCCGGCTGCCGGCCACGCGCAGGCGGCGGAGCAGGGCGGGGCCCTCGCCCGCCGGGGCCGGCAGGTCGGTGACGACCAGGTCCAGGTCCAGGCGGCGGGCCAGGGTGAGGGCCTCGCGGGTGCCGGGAGCCTCGGAGACGTCCCAGCCGGTCACCCGCAGCAGGCCGGCGACCCGGGCGCGGTCGGTGGCGTCGGCGTCGACCACCAGGGCGGTCGGCCGACGGCGCGGCGAGCTCACGCGTCGTCCTCCTCGTCGCGGGCGGGGCGCCAGATGGTGAGCAGGAGCCAGCCGGCCAGGAGGGCGGGGGCGCCGTAGACGAGGGCGTGGCTGATCCAGGGGGTGCGCAGGGCGGTGAGCAGGTGGCCGAGTTCGGGGATGACGGCCTGGACCTGGTAGGCGGTGTCGCCCTGGAGGACGGCGGTCCAGGGGTCGGGGGCGTCGTTGGCGTCGCCCTGGGTCTGGACGGTGACGGTGCCGTCGGGGGCGTGGGTGACGTCGGTGACGCGGTGGGTGACGACGCGGTGGTCGTCGATGGGGATGTGGTAGCTGATGATCATTCCCTCGGTGACGTCGGAGACGGCGAGGGGGGTGCTGATGACGACGTCGCCGGGGTCGATGGCCGGGGCCATGGAGCCGGTGAGCATGGTCATGGTGCGGTAGCCGAGCACGTGCGGGCCGATGGCCAGGCCGGTGAAGGCCACGACCGCCACCAGGACCAGGGCCCGCACGGACCAGCGGGACACGAGACCCACGGCGGGGCGCAGCCGACCCAGGGTGCGGGCGGCGTCCTCGGCCGGGGACAGCGGGCGGGCTGCCCCCGGCACGGCGAGGGGGAGGACGGCGGTCATGTCGGGCTCTCCGGTCAGCTCGGCGGGACGGCGGTCAGCGGGCGGTGCCGTTGCGCTGCACGCCGGTGAACGTGAGGCTCAGCGTGCTGCTCTTGCCGGCGAACGCGTTGTCGGCCGTGGTCGGCAGCGAGACGGTGAAGACCAGGTTGTCGACCTTGCCGGGGGTCAGGCTGGCGGGCGTGTCGAGCGTGCGGTTGCTAACCGCCGGCCCCGTGCCCAGCGAACGCTGAGTCCCCGAGCAGGTGTAGGTCGGGGCGTCGGCGGTGCCGCCCTGCGTCCAGGCGACCGAGCACGACTTCAGCTCCAGCTGCAGGCCGTTGATGATGTCGGTGGTGAGCACCGTCGAGGTGGACGAGGTCACGCCCAGGGTGACCGAGGACAGCGGCGCGGTGCCGTCGTTGGACAGGGTGACCGCGCGGGACATGGTGTCACCGGGCACGAAGTTGGCCGTGGTGGCCGGGATCGCGGCGGCCGGCTGCGCCAGGTTGACGTCCACGGTGCCGGTGGCGACCTGGGTCGAGATCGGGGTGGTGGAGTCGGTGAAGGTACCGAAGGTGCCCAGGCCGGCGACGGCGGCGGCGGCGCCGATCACGCCGAGGGAACCGACGACCTTGCGGGCGGTGGTGGTGCGGGCCTTGCTGCTCATGTCCTGCGTCTCCTGTCGTGGGGACCGGAACGGGTTGTTCCGGCGACAGGGACGACTCTGGAGGCCGAACCGCAGGCCCCCCGCCCGTCATCCGCAAGAGAGCCGCAAGCCTCCCACGGGATCGCATCCCGGGGAGGCTCGCGAGGGGCGGGGAGGAGGGGGTCCCTCCTAGCGCGGCAGGGTGAGCGTGAAGGTCGTGCCCTGCCCCTCGACGCTGGCCACCTCCAGCGTGCCGCCGTGCGCGGTGGTGATCGCCTTGGTGATCGCCAGCCCCAGCCCGACGCCGGGGACCGCGGCCCGCCGGGCGGTGGAGGCGCGGAAGAAGCGGGCGAACAGCTGCGCCTGCTCGCCGGCCGGGATGCCGATGCCGGTGTCGTTGACCGACAGCCGGGCGACGGGGACGGCGTCCGGCTGAGGGTCGCTGCCGACCTCGCCGTCCGCCGTCCGCCAGGCCTCGCGCAGCGTGAGGGTGACCCGGCCGCCGCGCGGGGTGAACTTCACCGCGTTGGAGACGAGGTTGTCGCAGGCCTGGCCGAGCCGGACGGCGTCCCCGCGGACGACCAGGCCGCCCTCGGGCGCGTCCACCACCACGTCGACGTCGGCGCCGGCCGCGGTGACCCGGGCGGTCTCCTCCGCGGCGCGGACGACGGCGGCGAGGTCGACGTCCTCGGGCTGCAGGCTGAACCGGCCGGCGTCGACCTGGGCGGTGAACAGCAGGTCGCCGACCAGCCGCAGCAGGCGCTGGGCGTTGCGCTCCACCGTGGTCAGGTACTGCCGCTGCTCGTCGGTGAGCGGCTGGTCGGGGTCGTCGAGGACCAGCTCCAGGTAGCCGAGGATCGAGCTCAGCGGCGTGCGCAGCTCGTGGCTGATGAGGCTCACGAACTGGTCCTTCATGCGCTCGGTGGCGCGGACCTCGGTCATGTCCGTGCCGACGAAGTTCCAGCCGGCGTGCGCGCCGGTGTCGTCGGTGCGCGGGGTGACCGCCACGGAGACGGTGAGCTCCTCACCGGCGGCGGTCAGGTACGTCCAGTCGCGGACGTCGCTGCCCTGCTGCTGCGCGGTGCGCACCAGCGCAGCGAGCCCACCACCGGCCTCGGCGAGCTCCTCGGGGAGGTGGAAGTCGGTGATCCGGCGCCGCCGGACGACGGCGGCCCGGGGGAGGCCCAGCATCCGCTCGGCCCCGGGGTTCCAGACCCGGACGACACCGTCGACGTCGGTGCCGATGATCGACTGCTCGGTGACCGCGTCGATGACGCTGGTCATCGTCTGCGCCCGCGCCTGCAGCATCCGCGTGACGACCTCGAGCTCCCCGTCGCGGGTCTGCATCCGGGTGGTCAGGGCCGCGTTCTCCGCCCGCAGGCGCTCGACCTCGGCCTGCAGTGAACGGACGTCGGCGGGCGGCAGCGACGCCTCAGCGGTGGTCATGCGGGCGCTCCGGCGGTCAGGTCCCGGATGCGGGCCACCAGCCCGGCGACCGAGAAGGGCTTGGCGAGGTAGGCGTCGGCTCCGGCGGCCTGCCCGCGGGCGACGTCGTCGGGGGAGGCGCCGGCCGACAGCAGCAGGATCGGGACCGCGGCGGTGCCCGGCTCGGCGCGCAGCGCGGCGCAGACCTCCAGCCCGCTGGCACCGGGCATCGACACGTCGAGGACGGCGAGGTCCGGGGACCCGGCCCGCGCGGCGGTCAGCGCGGCGGTCCCGTCGGCCACGTCGGCGACCACCGTCCCCCCGGCCCGGCGGACGGCCAGGCACACGAGCGCGCGGATGTCGTCCTCGTCGTCGGCCACCAGCACGCGCGGAGCTGCGGTCGGCACGGGCGGGCTCCCTCGCATCCGGCGTCCCGGCGGCTCCGGGTGGTCGTTCCTTCCCGGACGACGTCGGCCTGCCGCAGCCGGTCCTGCAGAGCGCGCGGCCGGCTGCTCACCCCATCAGGGGAGCCGAACGCACCGCGCCCCGCCGGGGGATCCCGGCGGGGCGCGGTGCGGTGGGGCGACGAGCGCCTAGCTGGAGGTGTGGCTCTGCACCGTCTGCCGTGACTCCTGGGCCTGGCCCTGGACGTCCTGGGCCGCGGACTGGCCCTCCTCCTTGACCGTCTGGGCGGCGTCCTGCGCGGTGGACTTGACCTCCTGGACGGCCTGCTGCGCGGCCGGCTGGAGCTCCTCCTTGATCTCCTGCGCGACCTGCTTGGCCGGGGCCAGCAGCGCGTCCTTGTTCTCGCGCACCGCGGTCTCGGCCTGCTGCGCCAGCTGCCGCTCCTTCTCGGTGGCGGGCATCAGGCTGGAGACCAGCCAACCCACACCGAAGGCGATCAGCCCCGCGGCCAGCGGGTTGCCCTGCGTCTGCCGGACGATGGTGTCCGGCGCCTGCTGCACGGCGGTCGCCGCGGAGGAGGCGGCGTCCTGCACGGACTCGGCGGCGCTGCTCGCCTTGTCCTGGAGGGTGCCGGCCGCGTTCTGCGCGTGGTACGAGGCCGTCGAGCGGGTGTCGTGCGCGGTGCCCATCACGGAGCTGCGGGCGTTCTGGGCGCTCCCCATCACTCTCTCCTTCGCGCGGCTGATGCGGCCCTTGGCCGCGGTGACCCGCCGGTCCACCACCCGGGCGGGGTTGACCTTCTCGTTGAGGGCGTCGACGTCGTAGCTCAGCTCACGCTGGGTGGCCTCGATCTGCCGACGGATGACTTCCGGGTCGTTGCTGGTGGTCATGTCCAACTCCGATGTCTGAGAGGGGCCGGTGGCCGCGGGTCAGTTGGGCTTGAGCGCGCCGGGCACCTGCTGGAGGGTGTCGACGGTGCGCTCGGGCTTCGGGTTCACGCGCTTGAGCTGCTTGCGGCCCATCACGAAGGTGACCGCCGCGATGACGCCCCAGATGACCGCCACGATCAGCGCGGCCAGCCCGGCGTCCATCACGTTCTCCAGCGCCCACCACAGGGCGATGGAGAGGAACAGCAGCACCATGTAGCCGGCGAACCCGGCCGCGCCCATGAGGCCCGCGCCCTTGCCGGCCTTGCTCGCCTCGGCCTTGACCTCGGCCTTGGCCAGCTCGAGCTCCTGGCGCATCAGCGTGGAGAGGTCCTTGGCGACCTCGCCCATCAGCTGGCCGACCGAGGTGCCCTCGACGTCCGGGCGCCCCTCGGCGGTGGTGGGGGTGCCCATGGCCCCGCTGTGCGCCCCGTAGGTCTGCGCCTGCTCAGGGGAGACGGTGTAGTTGCCCTGGCCGTACCCGCCCTGCTGGTAGTTCTGCTGCGACGGGTCCTGGTAGCCCTGCGGCGACCCGACCGGCGACGCGCCGGAGTAGGGAGTCGTCATCGGTCAGACCCCCCGACCGGGCTGGCGGGCCGGGTCGTCCCAGCCGGACGTCGTCGTCGGGGGGACGGCGGCACCCTCGGGCGGCACCGTGCCGTACGGCGGCGGCGGGACCGGCGTGGTGCCCGTCGTCGGGGCGCCGCTGTAGCCGGCTCCCTCGCCGTACCCGGTGGTCTCGGTGTACCCGGTCGTCGTGTCGGCGTAGCCGGAGTAGGCCGGCGCCGGGTCGACGTAGTTGGTCTGCGTGTAGCTCACCGTGGCCGCCCGGTGCTGCCCCGTCGCGGACCCCGAGTCACTGTGCGCGGCCTTGACCCCGCTGGTCAGCCGGCCGGCGACGACGCCGGCGAGGGCGGCGCCGAGCAGGAAGGTGCCCGGCTTGCGGCGGGCGAAGGAGCGGATCTCGTCGAGCAGGTCGGCGGGCTCGCGGTTCTGCAGCCAGCTCGCGAACTCCTCGACCTTCGCGGTGCCCTGCTCCACGAGGTCACGGGCGGGCCCGGACGGGGCGCCGGTGCCGTCCACCATCCCGCGCAGCTGCGAGGCGATGCCCTGCAGGCCCTGAGCGGCCTTCTGCTGCGAGTTGACGGCCTGCTGGCGCACCTGGGAACGGCCCTGGTCCAGCAGGTTCTGCGCCTGCTGCTTGGTCTCGTAGGCGACCTCCTTGGCCTGGTCGGCGGCGGTCGAGGCGACCTGGCTGCCGGCCTGCGCGGCGGTCTGCCCGACGTTGCGGGCCTCGTCCTTCGCGACGTCGGTGGTGGAGGGGGAGTCGGAGGTGTACGTCGTGGTCGTCGTGCCGTACGTCGTCGTACCGGTCGTGGTCGTCCCGGTGGCCGCCGACCCGGCGGTCGCGCCGGATCCGGTGGACGGGGGCGGCGGGAGCGGGGTGTCCATGGAGTGCGTCATGGTTCCTCCTCGGCGTGCGTCGTGGTCGGTGCAGGCGCTACCCAGATCGCGATCACCCACACATCTGCTGGACGGCCGTCACCCAGGCGAATGTGCAGGTAGACCAGGTACCGGCCCCCCCGCGGAGGGTGGCCGGGTCGCGCGGTGCTCGACCGCCGGACGCTTCCTCGCATCCCGGCGGAGCGGCGTCGGCGTGGCCGTGACCCCCGGATCCCGGGTCCGGAGGCGCACGGTCGGGTCGTGCTCACCGCGTCTAGGTGGCGCCGTGTCGCGGTGCAGCGGATACCCGCAGGTGGGTCGACGAAACTGTGCCGTCCGGTGCGTGCGCCCCCGGGCGCGTTCCGCGGACTAAGGTGAGGCAGACCTTACCTCCCGATCCCAGGAGCCTCCATGGCCGAGCAGGCCCCGCGCCGCCCGCGCACCCCCCGGCTGGCCACGGTGCTGCGCACCGCTCGGCCCACCCCGCACCTGGTGCGCCTCGTCCTCGGCGGGGAGGGGCTGGCCGGCTTCGCACCCGCGCACGCCGACAGCTACGTGAAGCTGGTGCTGCCGCCCGCCGGCGCGCCCTACGCGGCGCCGTTCGACGTGGAGGCGGTCAAGGCCACCCACCCGCAGGAGCTCTGGCCGTGCCTGCGCACCTACACCGTGCGCGCGTGGGACGCCGCGACCGGCGAGCTCACCCTCGACGTCGTCGTGCACGGGGACGAGGGGGTGGCCGGCCCCTGGGCGGTGGCCGCGCGCCCCGGGGACACCGTGCAGCTGCTGGGTCCCGGCGGGGCCTACAGCCCCAGCCCGGACGCCGACTGGCACCTGCTCGTCGGCGACGAGACCGCGCTGCCGGCCATCGCCGCCGCGCTGGAGCGGCTGCCCGAGGGGGCGACCGCGCGGGCGTTCGTCGAGGTGGCCGACCCCGCCGAGGAGCAGGACCTCGCCGTTGCGCCCGGTGTGGAGCTGGTGTGGGTGCACCGTGCCGGCCCGCCCGGGGTGGCGCTGGTCGCCGCCGTCCTGGCCACCGAGCTGCCGGCCGGCACCGTGCACGCCTTCGTGCACGGGGAGGCCGGGTTCGTCCGCGACCTGCGCCGGTTCCTGCGCGCCGAGCGCCTGGTGCCCCGCGAGCTGCTGTCGGTGTCCGGCTACTGGCGGCTGGGCCGCACCGACGAGGGGTGGCGCGCGGAGAAGGCGGAGTGGAACGCGGCGGTGGAGGCCGAGGAGCAGGCCCTCGCCGTCGGCTGAACAGCGCGGGGGTCCCGGTCTCAGCCGGTCCAGGGGAAGCGCGGGGGGCGGCGCTCGGCGAACGCGGAGACGCCCTCGGCGAGCTCACCGGTCGTGATGGTCTCGCGGTACCAGCGGCCGGCGACGGCCCGGCCGTCCCCGCCGGCGGTCAGGTCGGCGACGACCTCCTTGACCGCGCGCTGGGTCAGCGCCGAGCGGGCGGCGAGCACCTCGGCGAGGGCGAACACCTCCCGCTCGAGGTCCTCGGCGGCCACCAGCCGGTCGACCAGGCCGGTGCGCAGCGCCGTCGGTGCGTCGATCAGCTCCCCGCTGAACAGCAGGTACTTGGTCGTGCCGGGCCCGACCAGGTCGAGCAGCGCCGCGGTCGACTCGGGCGTGTAGACGATGCCGACCCGGGCCGGGGTCACCCCGAACACCCCGGTCGGGTCGGTGACGCGCAGGTCGCAGCAGGTGGCCATCTCCACGCCGCCGCCGATGCAGTGGCCGCGGATCATGGCGATCGTCGGCTTGGGGAACTCCCGCAGCGCCGCCTGCGCGGCGAGGTTGTCCGCCCGCAGCGCCGCCATCGGGTCCTCGGCGTCCGGGCCGCCGAGGAGGTCGGCGATGTCGGCGCCCGCGCAGAAGCTCGGCCCCTCGCCGGTGACGACCAGGACCCGCACGGCCGGGTCGCCGGCCGGCCCGGCCAGCACCTCCGGCAGCGCCGCCCACATGCCGGCGGTGAGCGAGTTGCGCTTCTCTGGCCGGTCGATGGTCAGGACGGCGACCGCGCCGTCGGTCGCCATCCGCAGGTGGCCCCTCTGCAGGGGCCCGCCGTGAGCTTGCGAGGGGCGGGGGGCAGAGGGGTCCTTCTCCATCAGCCCAGGTCGTCGGTGGCGAAGGTGTCGCACTGCGCCGGGTCGCCGGTCTGGTACCCGGTGGTGAACCAGCGCTGCCGCTGCTCCGACGAGCCGTGGGTGAACGCGTCCTGGTCGACGGTGCCGCCGCCGAGGTTGCGCTGGATGAAGTCGTCGCCGATGCGGGCGGCGGCGTCCAGCGCCCGGTCGACGTCGTCCTGGGTGATCTCGGCGATCAGCGGCTGGCCGGACTCGTCGGGCACCGTCTCGGCGTGGTTGGCCCAGCTGCCCGCGTAGCAGTCGGCCTGCAGCTCCAGCCGCACCGTCCCGCTCTCCGGGCCGGTCTCACCCGGGGTCACCTGCTGGTTGGTGCCGAGCAGGTTCTGCACGTGGTGGCCGTACTCGTGGGCGATGACGTAGGCGTTGACGAACAGCCCGCCCTCGGCGCCGAACTGCTGCTGCAGCGTGTCGAAGAACGACAGGTCGATGTAGACCAGCCGGTCGCCCGGGCAGTAGAAGGGGCCCGAGCCGCTGGTGGCGCCGCCGCAGCTGGTCTGCACCGAGCCCTGGAAGAACACCGTCTTCGTGGGCTGGTACCGGTCGCCGAGCACGCCGGACCAGTAGTCCTGGATCGACTCGATGTCGGCGACGACCGCGCAGTCGACCGACTCGTTGGCGTCGGCCCCGGTCCGGCACTGCTGCTCGAGCTGGCCGTTGTCGGCGGTCTGCCCCTCGGCGAGGCCGCCCAGCTGGCCGAGGGCCGCGCCGGTGCCGCCCCCGCTGCCGCCGCCGAGCAGCTGGAACAGGACGAGGACCACGACGCCGACCAGGCCCAGCCCGCCGCCGCCGACCGCCAGGCCCTTGCCGCCGCCGAACCCGCCGCCGCGCCGGTCCTGCACGCCGGACGTGTCGAGGTCGGCGCCCTCGCTGTACCTCATCGCGCAGATCCCTCCCGGTCGTGGGCACGCCGAGACGGTGCCGACCCCGACGGCGGTGCCCCGGGCGGAGCCGGGTCATGCGCGCTCGGCAGCCTCCCCGCCCGTCGGCGTCCGGCTCGGTCGTTCCCGTGGCTCGCCGCGCAGGAACAGGTACCAGTAGGACGTCGCGACGAAGACCACCGCCCCGACCAGGTTGCCGATGCCCGCCAGCAGCCAGTTCAGCAGCACGTCGCCCCAGCCGATGCCCGGGACCCCGGCCCAGATCGCCGCCGGCAGGAAGAACATGTTCGCCACAACGTGGTCGAAGCCCATCGCGACGAAGGCCATGATCGGCAGGAAGATCGCGAGCACCTTGCCTGAGACGGCGTTCGACGCCAGCGACATCCACACGCCCAGGCAGACCAGCCAGTTGCAGCCCAGGCCGCGCAGGAAGACCTGCCAGGGCGACTCGTTCAGTGCCTTGCCCTCGGCGATCGCCGCCAGCCGGTCGTGGGTGAGCGCGGCGTTGCCCGAGGAGCCGGGCGTGCCGATGACCCCGGTCTGGACGGCGAGGAAGTACGCCACGAACAGCGCGCCCAGCAGGTTGCCCAGCAGCACCAGGGTCAGGTTCTTGGCCACGTCGCTGCCGCTGAGGCGGCCGTGCATGGCGCCCAACGGCACCAGCAGCATGTTGCCGGTGGCCAGGTCGGACCCCGCGATGAGCACGAGGACCAACCCGAGGGTGAAGGCCGCGCCCATGAACAGCGTGGGCAGCGTGCCCCACCTGCTCGGGTCCAGGCCGGAGGAGACGGTGATGGCCACGAGCGCGCCGAAGGCGATGTAGGCGCCACCGAGGAACGAGCTGACCAGCACGCGGTCCCACGTCCGGTGGACCTTCTTCGCCCCGGTCTCGCTGGCGACCTGGGCCATCTCGGGCGGTTGGCGGTCGGACATCGCGCCTCCACGCGGCAGCGGGCCTCGGTGTCCGGACGCTAGCGCCCGGCGGCCGACCCGGCTCGTCGACGGTGCGGGAGGGTGACCACCTCCGGGTGCCGATCTAGGGTCGACCGACACCCTCGACACAGCCGGGAGAGCACATGGCCGTCTCCAACCGCGTCCGCAGCGCCCTCACCACGACGGTGCTCGCGACCGCGGCGACCGGGTTCCTCGCCGGGTGCGGGACGGACGACGACGACGAGCAGGTCGCCTACTGCACGAACGAGGACGGCGAGATCGTCGACGACGACTACTGCGACGACGGCTACCGCGGTCCGGGCGCAGGACTGTTCTTCCTCTACCTGGGCGGCTTCCGCCCCGGCCTGCCGGTCGGCACCGTGCTGCCCGCCGGCGGCACCCGGATCAGCCCCACCGACACCGCCGCCCGGCAGCGCGCGGGCCTGCCCGCCACCGGCAAGGTGTCCGGCGGCACCCGCGTGACCGGGGGCATCGGGTCGGGCACGGGCGGCCGCGTCGGCACGGCCGGCGGCTGAGCGCGGTGCGGCGGATCGAGTCCGGCGTCGTCCGGCCCGGGTGGGAGGCCGAGATCGAGGCCCAGGGGCTGGTCTACAACCGCACCACCACGCCGGGCGGCGAGGAGCGCAGCTACTGGCGGGAGGGCCCCTTCTACGACTTCACGATGGCCGAGGTGACACGGCTGGAGGGCTGGGTCGCGCAACTGTTCGAGATCTGCGTGGCCGCGGGTGACCACGTCGTCGAGCACGACCTGTTCGACCGGATGCGCATCCCGCCGGTCGCCCGGGCGGAGGTCCGGCGCACCTGGGAGGCCGAACCGCCCAGCGTGTACGGCCGGTTCGACCTGCGCTACGACGGTCAGGGGCCGCCTCGGCTGCTGGAGTTCAACGCCGACACCCCCACCGGGCTGGTCGAGTCCGCGGTCACCCAGTGGAACTGGCACCTGTTCACCGGCCAGGGCGCCGACCAGTGGAACGCCCTGCACGACCGGCTCGTCGCCGCCTGGCGGCGCAACCTCCTGCGGTGGGAGCGGCGGACCGGCGTGCGGCCCCGCGTGCACCTGGCGTGGACGTCGGAGGAGCGCTCCGGCGAGGACCGGATGACCGTCGCCTACCTGATGGACACCGTCGTCCAGGCCGGGTACGAGGCGATCGAGCTCGTCGTCGAGGACATCGCGCTGGACGACGGCGACGGGCGCTTCTACGACCCGCAGGGCCGCCACCTCGACGTCGTCTTCAAGCTCTACCCCTGGGAGTGGCTGGTCGAGGACGAGTTCGGCGCCGCCGTCCTCGCCGACGCCGCCCGACCCGGCGGGACGACGTGGGTCGAGCCGGCCTACAAGATGCTGTGGAGCACCAAGGCGCTGCTGCCGGTGCTGTGGCAGCTGTTCGGCGGCGACGCAGAGCTCTCGCAGCTGCTGCTGCCGGCCTACTTCGCCGACGAGATGCCGTCGTCCTGGCGGGACTACGTCCGCAAGCCGCTGTGGGGTCGCGAGGGGGCCAACGTCTCCATCGTCCGCGGCGGGGAGGTGCTGGTCGCCCAGCCGGGCGGGTACGGCACCGAGGGCTGGGTGGTGCAGGAGTTCGCCCCGCTGCCCGACTTCCCCGGCGTCGACGGCCCGCACCACCCCGTGCTCGGGGCGTGGGTGGTCGACGGCGAGCCCGCCGGGCTGGGCATCCGCGAGAGCGACGGGCTGATCACCGACAACCTCAGCTGGTTCGTGCCGCACACCATCGACCACCGGGCTCCGCAGGCCGTCGGGAGCCGGCCCGTCTAGGGTCCGGCCATGCCGCTCGAAGGGGACTACGAGCCCAGTCCGCAGCAGTGGGTCCGCGACCAGGTGGAGCGCTACGAGGCCACCGGCGGGCGCGAGGCCAACACGCTGCGGGACACCGGCCTGCCCGTCGCGATCTTCAGCACCCGCGGCGCGAGGTCGGGCAAGGTGCGCAAGCAGCCGCTCATGCGGGTGGAGCACGGGGGCGCCTACGCGATGGTCGGCTCCCAGGGCGGGGCGCCGACGGACCCGGCCTGGGTGGCGAACCTGCGGGCCCACCCCGACCAGGTGACCGTCCAGGACGGCCCGGAGCCGTGGGACGGCGTCGCGCGCGAGGTCGCCGGCGAGGAGAGGGCGCAGTGGTGGGAGCGGGCGGTCGCCGCCTATCCCGAGTACGCCGTCTACCAGCAGCGCACCGACCGGGAGATCCCGGTGTTCGTGGTCGAGCGCCGCCCCGCCGACCGCGGGTAGGGAAGGCTCACCTAAGTTCTCCTGGGCGCCGGAGGGGCCGGCGGACGAGGAGGACGACGTGCAGGGCATCGGGCGGTACCGCGGCGGGGTGCTCGCGGTGGCGGTGGGGCTGGCGCTGGCCGGCTGCGGCGCGGACGACGAGGGGACGACGGAGGCCGCGCCGACCGCGGAGACGCGCTCGGTGGAGCACGCGCTCGGCACGACCGAGATCGAGGGCACGCCGGAGCGGGTCGTCGTCCTCGACACCGGCGAGCTCGACGCCGTCCTCGCGCTCGGCTTGACCCCGGTCGGCGCGGTGCGCACCGACGTCAGCGACGCCCTGCCGGCCTACATCGAGGACGCCGGCGCCGACCCCGCGGAGATCGCGAACGTCGGCACGATCGCCGAGCCGGACCTGGAGGCGATCGCCGCCCTCGAGCCCGACCTCATCCTGTCCAACGCCGTCCGGCACACCGACGTGTACGAGCAGCTCTCGGCCATCGCCCCGACGGTGTTCGCCGAGTCGATCGGCGAGTCGTGGCAGGAGAACCTGCTCCTCGACGCCGAGGCGCTGGGCCGGACCGAGCAGGCCGAGCAGCTGCTGGCCGCGCACACCGACCGGGCCGCGGAGGTCGGTGCGCTGTTCGGGGACCCGGTGGCCACCGAGGTGAGCATCGTGCGGTTCCTCGACGGCACCGCCGTGCGGCTCTACGGCGAGGGCTCGTTCATCGGGGCGGTCCTCGCCGACGTCGGCTTCGCCCGTCCCGAGGCGCAGCGGACCGCCGAGACCTTCGTCGAGGTCAGCCCGGAGGAGATCGCCTCCGCCGACGCCGACCTGGTGTTCTCCGCCGCCTACGGGGAGGACGGCCGCACCGCCGCCGCGCAGGTCACCGCGGGGGGCCTGTGGCAGGGCATGTCGGCGGTGCAGCAGGGCCGGGCCTTCGAGGTGGACGACGACCGCTGGTTCCTGGCGATCGGGCCGCTCGGCGCCCGGCTGGTCCTCGACGACCTGGAGCGGATCGCCGGGCAGCTGCCCGCCTGAGCGGACCGGGCCGCGGCCCGTGCGGGGCGTCCGGCGGTCAGCCGGCCAGCTCGTCGGTGATCCGGCGGGCGAGCGAGCCGGCCAGCTCCGCGTCGCCGCGGGCCCGCGCGCCGAGCAGCCCCCACCCGAGGTCGGCGACCCAGCGGGACCGGGTGGTCCAGGCGGTGACCGCCGGGGTCGGCAGCAGCTCGGCCCGGGCTGCGGTGGCGACCTCGTTGAGGTGGACGAGGGCGTCGTGCAGCCGGCGGTCGGCCGCCGTCCCCGGGCCGGCCGCGGCGGCGGTGACCGCGGCGTCGGCCGTGGCGCGCACCGCGCCCGGGAAGCGGCGGCTGGCCGCGCGCGGCAGCAGGGACAGCCCGACGGCGAGGGCGAGCACGATGCCGACCGCCGTCTCGGCCAGCCGCTCGCCGATCAGGTCGGCGCCGGACCGCGCGGGCAGGCCGATGTGCACCAGCATCAGCACCAGCGGGGTGATGAACGAGACCGCCAGCACGTACTGGTGCGCGATGAGCAGCTCCACGCCCAGCTGCAGCAGACCGACCAGCACGATCTCCACCCCGACCGGCAGGTCCAGCCAGATCAGCAGGCCCGCGACGAGGACGCCGAGCACCGTGCCGGTCGCCCGGTGCAGCGCCCGGGCCCGCGTGGCCCGCGCGTCGGTGCCCAGCTGGACGCCGACCGCGGTGGCCGCCGCCCAGTAGGGGCTGGCCAGGCCCAGGGCGGTGGCGACCAGCCCGGCCCCGGCGGCGCCGACCCCGATCCGCAGCGCCATGGCCGCCCAGGGTGCGTGCCACCAGCGATGGTCGGGGAGGGCGGCCTCCGGCAGCGGCGTGGTGCTCCGCGGCGTCTCCGGCAGCGCCCGCATGAACCGCTCCTCGACCTCGTCCAGGCGCCGGCGCAGCGTGCCGTCGTCCCGCCGGCTGCCGCTGCTGACCGCCGCCTCGGCCACGCGGATGGCGCGGGCGATGGTGCCGGGCCGCTGGGTGCCCAGCTCGCCGCGCTCGACGACCCCGACCGCCGCGTCGGCCGCGGCCAGGGCGCGCCGCTCCGGGCCGGTGGGGTCCCACAGCCAGGGCAGCATGCAGCCGGCCCAGGCCAGCGCCGCGCCGCCGACCGCGGCCAGGGCGTGCGGGCCGAGGTCGGCTGCGCCGGTGCCCAGTGCGCTCGACCCGCCGGCCACCAGCACGACGCCCAGCGGCCCGGGCGGGCCGACCCGCCAGAGCACGGTGACCGCGGCCGCCGCCGCGGTCAGCGCGCCGAGCAGGAGGGACAGCGCGACGGGGTGCCCGCCGGCCAGGGCCCCGAGCGTGCCGGCCAGGGTCAGCGTCCCGGCCACCGCGGCGACGACGACCGCCCGGCGGCGGTAGGGGAGCGCGTGCCCGTAGACCGCGGTCAGCGCGGCGAGCGCCGCCGCGGAGCCGAGGTCGGCGCGGCCCGCCGCCACGCCGAGGCCGAGCGGCACGGTCATGCACACCGCGGCGGTGACCCCGCGCCGGCCGCCGGCCTGCCACAGCGCGGACAGGGCCGGCAGCGGCGGGCCGACGAGGTGGGGGCGCACCCGCCGCACGCGGGAGGGGGCAGCGGACACGACCCTCATCCTCACCGCTGCGCGGGCCGTGCACCGCCCGGCGGCGGCGTGATCCCGGTCCCCTCGCAGCGACCCGGGAGCCGCCGGTCGCCGGCTCGGGTGCGCGAGCCGGCGAGCGGTGAGGAGGGCGGGGTGCTCTCGGGGGACCGGTCAGAAGCCGACGACGGCGTGCGGCCGGTAGGGCTCCTCCAGGCGGGCGACCTCCTCCTCGGTCAGGTGCAGGTCCACCGCCGCGACGGCGTCGTCGAGGTGCGCGTCCCTGGTGACGCCGACGATCGGCGCGGTGACCACCGGCTTGGCCAGCACCCAGGCCAGCGCCACCTGCGCCCGCGGGACGCCGCGCTCGGCGGCCACCTCGGCGACCCGCTCGACGACGGCGCGGTCGCCGGCCTCGTCGTACAGCGTGCGGCCGAACGCGTCGGACTCGGAGCGGGGAGTCGACTCCTCCCAGTCGCGGGTCAGCCGGCCGCGGGCCAGCGGGCTCCACGGGAGAACGCCGATGCCCTGGTCGGCGCAGAGCGGGTGCACCTCCCGCTCCTCCTCCCGGTTGAGCAGGTTGTAGTGGTCCTGCATCGACACGAACCGGTGCCAGCCGTGCTCACCGGCCAGGTACAGCGCCTTGCTGAACTGCCAGGCCCACATGGACGACGCGCCGAGGTAGCGCACCTTGCCCGAGCGGACGCAGGCGTCCAGCGCCTCCAGGGTCTCCTCGATCGGCGTGTGCGGGTCCCAGCGGTGGATCTGGTAGAGGTCGACGTAGTCGGTGCCCAGCCGGCGCAGGCTGTCCTCGAGCTCGCGCAGGATCGCCTTGCGGGAGAGCCCCGCGCCGTTGGGCCCCGGGCGCATCCGGCCGTGCACCTTGGTGGCCAGGACGACGTCGTCGCGGTCGGTGAAGTCGCGGATCGCCCGGCCGGTGATCTCCTCGCTCGACCCGTCCGAGTAGACGTTCGCGGTGTCGAAGAAGGTGATGCCCGCGGCGACCGCCTTCTCGATCAGCCGGCGGCTGTCCTCCTCCGGCAGGCTCCACGGGTGGTTGCCGCGGGCCGGGTCGCCGAAGCTCATCATCCCGAGACAGAGCCGGGAGACCTCCAGACCGGTGTGGCCCAGGCGGGTGTACTCCATGGCCCCACCCAACCCCGGCGCTCCGCCCGCGGCCACCCCGGCACCGCGTCACGGCAGCTCCGCCGCCGCACCGGGGACGGCCGCCGCGACCTCCCCGGGGAAGGCGGTGAACGGCGTCGCGGCGACCGTCCGGCGGGCGCCCCGGCCCTCCCAGCGCCAGGTGCCCACCACCTGCCCGCGGTGGACGACGGTGCCCCGGAACAGCCCGTTGCCGCCCGGCGCGATGCGGTCGGCGAACTGCGGCGGGACGGCGCAGCTGCGGTCGGCGTAGCCCAGGACGAACTCGTCGAAGCCGGGCAGCAGGAACAGCGCCGCGGCCTCGGCGCGGTGCTCCGCCAGCAGGTCGGGGGTCTGCGGCGCCAGGAGGTACTCGCGGCCGTCGACCTCCACCGCCGCCAGCTCCGAGCGGACGGCGGCGAGCGCGGCCCGCGCCTCGGTCAGCGGCAGCCCGGCCCAGCGGGCGAGGTCGGCGGCGGTGGCCGGGCCGTGGCCGACGGCGAACCGGCGGGCGAGCTCGGCCAGCGCCTCGGCGCGGTCGGGTCGGCGCGGCGCGGGGACCCACTCGTCGAGCAGCACGAACGCCTGCTCGGCGCCCTCGCGGGGCCCGAGGCAGAGGACCCCCGTCTGGCAGAGGTACCCCAGCAGGTGCGGACCGCGCTGCCCGGAGACGTCCAGGCCGGCCGCGGTGAGGACGGCGAGCAGCTCCCGGCGGCGGCAGCGGCGTCCTCCGGTCAGCGCGGCCACCGCTGCCTCCCGGGCCGCCGCGTGGTCCGCGGGCGTGAGCCCCAGTCCGGCCCGGCGGCCGGCGCTGCCGGCCAGCGCCCGCGGCGCGAGCAGCTCCAGCAGCCAGGGCAGGTCCTCGGCGGCGACCAGGTGCAGGGTGCCGCGCATCGGCCACGAGCGGACCACCTCGCCGGCGTCCAGCGCCGCCTCCACCCCGGCCCGCGACCGCTGCGCCGTCCGCAGGGCCACGGAGGTCAGGGCGCCGGGCAGGTCCTGCGCCTGCACGCACAGCAGCCCGCGCACCGCCTCGGCGGCCGTGGCCGGCCGGGGCCCGGCGATCCGCTGGGCCACCAGCCGCAGCAGCGCGAGCTCGCGGGCCGTCGTCTCGCGGGGCGTCGTCTCGCGGGCCGGGGTCATGCCGCGAGCGTGGCAGGCCGGTCCGACGATTCCCCAGGTCAGCGGAGCAGACGGAGGTACACCATGTCCTCGGCGTCGGGCTCGGTGGTGAGGTGGGTGAACCCGGCCGCGGCGGCGGCGCGCAGGCTGGCGGTGTTGTCCGGCTCGATGCCCAGGACGAACTGCTCGACGTCGGCGGTCTGCGGCGCGTCGACCAGCGCACGCAGCGCCGCCCGCCCGTGGCCCTGCCCCCACCGGCCGGGGTCGACGACGTAGGCCGCGCCCATCGCCCGGCGGGGGTCGCTGGACAGGACGCGCTCGCGCTCCGGGTCCCAGGTCGTCCACCGGTCGTAGACGTCCCCGCCGATCTGGGCCACCGGGCGGCCCTCGGGGTCGACGAGCACGAAGGTGTGCGACCGCAGGACCCGGCGACCGCGGAACTCCTCGGTCCAGGTGGTGGTGCGCAGCGCCAGCTCCCGCTCGGGCCACTCGCGCCCGCCGAGCCGCCGCTGGACCTCGGGGGAGTCGAACCACGGCAGCACCGCCGGCAGGTGCTCCGGCTCGAAGGGGACCAGGCGGGCCGTCGTCTCGGAACGCACCCGGTCACGATGCCGCCGGTCCGGAGCGCGCGCACGCCGGCGGCCCGGACGCCACGGGGACGTCCGGGCCGCCGGGGACGGCTACCGCCGGGGAGCGGTCACGGCTGCGCCCGGTCCCGCCACAGCCGACCGCGGCCGGCCGCCAGCAGGAGCCCGGCCATCGCCAGCAGGCCGGCCGAGGCCGTCAGCGGCCCGGGCGGCGTCGCCGAGGCCGACGCCGTCCGGGTGGCGAGCGCCTGCGGGGAGCCGGTGCCGCAGGCGTCCCCGGTCGCCGCGACCGGGCTGCCGGGATCGCCGGCGGCGTCGTAGCCGGAGGGACCGCCGGAGGCCGGCCCGGTGCCGGCGGCGTCCGCGTCCCCGTCCGGCTGCGAACCGGTGCCGGTGCAGTCGGCGACGGAGGTGCCGCCCGTCCCGGTGCCGCGCGCGGTCCCGCTCCCGTCGGTACCGGTGCCCGGGCCGCCGGTGCCGGACGCCGGCCAGTCAGCGTCCCGGGTGCCGCCGGTCCCGCCGTTCGTGCCGGCGGGGCCGTCCTCCGTGCCGCCGGTGCCGTCGGTCCCGGTGCCGTCGGTTCCGGTGCCGTCGGTCGCGGAGCCGTTCCCGGTCCCCGACGGGCCGGTGCCGCCGTCACCGGGTGGGGTGCCCGTGCCGGTGCCCTCGCCGTCCAGCAGGCCGGACAGGCCGAGCGGCAGGGTGACCCGCACCAGGAGGTCGCTGCCGGTGCCCGTGCCGCCCTCGTCGACCGGGACGGCCAGCACCGTTCCCCCGCCGAGGTCGACGTCGACGGTGCTGTCGGAGGCCGCGTCCCCGCCGACCAGGTCCGGGAGGAGGTCACCGGTCCCGACCGGGAGGCCCAGGGCGGGCTCGCCGTCCGGGTCCTCGTCGGGCCGGCCGGTCCCCAGCAGCCCGCCGACGTCCACCGCGACGGAGTTCCCGGACAGCGGGCCGCCGTCCTCCTCCGTGCCCGGGACCGGCAGGTCCACGGTCGTGGGACGGTCCCCGTCGAGCGAGACAGGCGCCTCCACCACCGTGTCCCTGCCGGCGGCCGGGTCGTCGTCGCCGACGGTCACCGCGTCCGCGAGGTCGAGGAGCACGCCGGACCCGCCCGGCCCCGGCTCGACCGGGTCGGTCAGGTCGACGTCCACCGCGGTGCCCGTGGTCGGGTCGCCGTCGAGGACGTCGCCGAGGTCGCCGGTGACGACCGGGACGGTGACCGTGGTGCCGGCGGTGCCACCGCCGGAGGTGTTCACCGGGACGGTGACGGTGAGGCCGTCGGCGGGGTCGGGCGGCGTGTCGTCGGCCTCGGTGACGCGGACGGGGGCGCTCACCCCGCCGGCGCCGTCGTTCCCGAGCACGGTCGTGCCCGGCTCGGTGTTCGTGTCGACGGGGAGGGTGAGGCCGTCGCCGGCCTCGTCCCCGACGGTCAGGTTCTCACCGGTCCCGGTGACGACCGGGGTCCGGAGGACGGTGCCGTCCTCGACCGGGACGGTCGCGGTCACGCCCAGCACGTCGGCCGTGACGTCGTTCTCGTCGGCTGCGGCGACGCCCGCTCCGGCGGCCAGCAGGCCACCGGTGAGCAGGGCGGTCCGCAGGCCGCGGTGCACCCAACTGTTCATCGCTGTCTCTCTCTCCGGGTCTGAGTGGACACCGGCCCCGGGCGAGGCCGGTGGCGTGCCGTGCCGGCTGGGCGAGCCGGCCCGGGGCACTCAGTCGGGGGAGAAGGACGGGTCGAAGACGGTGTCGCCGGCCGCGTCGCGGGCCTCGGCGGAGCGGGCGCGGGCGGCGGCCAGGACGGCGGCGGGCACGCCCGCGGCCAGGACGGCGCTGGCGGCGTCGGGAGCGGATCCGGCCGGGGCGGCGGGAGCGGCGGACGCCGCCGGGACCGGCGCGCCGCCGCCCGGCCACGGGGCGAGCGGGGCCGCCGGCGGGGTGCCCGGCGCGGTCGCCGCGCGCGGGTGGTCGTGCGCGGCGGCGGGGGTGGCGGCCGGCACCGGCTCTGCGGGCGGCTCGGCCTGCGCGCGGACCGCCGGGCCGACGGCCGCGGGGTGCTGCCCGGCGGCGGGAGCGACCGTTCCGGGAGCCGGCGGCGCTGCCGCGGCGGCGGGCCCGGCGGCGGGCGTGGGGGCCGGGACGGTCGCCGGCTCCGGCGCGGCGACGGGGGTCGCGGGTCGCTCGAGGCCGCCGGGCACCGGCGGGGTCACGGCCGGGACGACGGCCTCGAGCGACGAACGCACCGCGTCGGTGACCGGCGCGACGGCTGCCGCCGCCGACCGGACCGCCTGCGGGACGGCGGCACGGACGGGGGCGACCACCGGCTCGGCGACGGCGCGCACGGCCTCGGTCACCGCAGCGACGGCGGGGACGTCGTCGGCCGGCGCCGCGGCGGTGTCGAGGGGCGCGGTGGCGACCTCGGGGACCTCGGCCGCGAGGGCCCGGGGCAGCGTGTGCGCGGACTCCGCGACCTCGGCGATCGCCGAGGGGACCGGGAGCAGGTGGCGGGGCTCGTCGGCCGCGGCGGACGACGTCCCGAGCAGCCACCACCCCAGACCGAGGCCGCCGAGGAGTGCCGCCCGGGCCAGCACCCGACGCCCGCGGACCGCGCGGGGGAGGGCCGGCGTGCCGTCGGACATCGCTCCCCCTCCTCAGCGTGATCGGTCGCTCACTTGAGGTTAGGAACGCTCCGGCCGAGCCGCGCGTCGAGAACCGTCCCCTCTTCGGGTGGCGCCGCGGCCGATCGGTGACGCAGCGTGACGTCGACCGGCGCCCGCGCCGTTGCGGTACGCCGGGGTCCGGAAGCACCGGCGTGTGACTGCGCGCCGCGAGTGGGTAACGACGTCCACGGACTGCACCCGACGGAAGACCCCACCATGACCCACTCCACCCCGGCCCTCGCACGCCCCGGTCCGGTTCCCCGCTCGGCCCGTCCCGGTCCGGTCGCGCGGTGACGCGGCTGTCCGGGCGCAGGGTCGTGGTCACCGGTGGCGCCCGCGACATCGGCGCGGCGATCGTCCGCACCTTCGCCGCGGAGGGGGCGACGGTGGCGGTCCTCGACCCGCGGGTCGACGAGGCCGCCCGGCTGAGCGAGGAGGTCCGCGGGCGCTCCTACCGCGTCGACCTGTCCGACGTGACCGACACCCGGGAGGCGATGGAGAAGGCGATCGCCGGCCTCGGCGGGATCGACGTCCTGGTCAACTACGCCGGGGTGCAGCGGTTCGCGCCGTTGCTCGAGATGGACCCCGCGGAACTGGGGGAGCCGTTCGCCATGCCCGCCCAGTCGATGCTCGTCGCCATCCAGGCCGCGGCCTGCGCCATGATCGGGTTCCGGGCGCCGGGGGACGACTGCGCCGGCAAGGTCGTCAACGTGGCGACCCCTGGCGGCACCGCCGGCGGCGGCCAGGCGCACTACGCGGCATCGAAGGCCGCCGTCATGGCGCTCACCCGGGCCGCCGCGCACGAGCTCGGCCCGCACGGCATCACCGTCAACTGCCTGTGCCCGGGGCACGTCGTCGAGCAGGCCGCCGCCGGGACGCGCAGCCGCCCCGAGGTGGCCACCTGGTCGGCGCTCTCCCCGCTCGGCCGCCTCGGCGAGCCGCAGGACGTCGCCCGCGCGGCGCTGTTCCTGGCCTCCAGCGACGCGGACTACCTGACCGGCGACGCGCTCAACGTCGCCGGCGGCATGGTCCTGCACTGACAGACTCCCGGTCGTGCAGGCAGCCGACTGGGACGCGCGCTACGCCGAGCAGCAGCAGTGGTCGCCGGGGCCGAACGCGCTGGTGGCCGAGCTGCTGGCGGAGCTCCCGCCCGGGGCCGCGGTCGACCTGGCGGCGGGGGAGGGGCGGCACGCGCTGTGGCTGGCCGAGCGCGGCTGGCGGGTGACCGCCGTCGACTTCTCCGCCACCGGGCTGGCCCGCGGGCAGGGCCGGCCGGGCGCCGAGCGCGTCGAGTGGGTGACCGCCGACGTCCTGACCTGGGACACCGCGCCCGGCTCGCTGGACCTGGTGCTGGTCGCCTACCTGCACCTGCCGGAGCCGGACACCACCGCCCTGCTGCGCCGGGCGGTCGGCTGGCTGCGGCCCGGCGGCCGGCTGCTCGTCCTGGGCCACGACGTGGCGAACCCGGAACACGGCGTCGGCGGCCCGCAGGACCCGGCGATCCTGGCCAGCGTCGACCGGCTCGCGCCGGTGGCGGAGCTTCTCGACGTCGACCGGCTCGAGCAGGTCCGCCGGGACACCCCGGCCGGCACCGCGCTGGACACCCTGCTGTGGGGACGGCGGAGGAACTGAACGGTCCCCACCCGGCGGTACTGTGCCGCCCGTGATGGGGATGGGCGGTGCCGGTGGCCGGCGGGCCGAGCGGCGACGGCGGCTCGTCGCGGCGGTGGTCGTGCTGGCGCTGGTGCTCGCGGCCGGGGCGACGGTGCTGTCCCTCGCTCTCGGCTGAGGAGGCGGCGCATGAGCGACATCGAGGAGTGGTTCGCCGCGGCGGGTCCGCGCGAGGAGGAGCTGCGCCGGACCGACGCGCTGGTCACGGCCGCCGCGCCGGGGATCGACCGGCAGCTGGTGCCGGTCGGCAGCGGCCGCATGCTCGGTTACGGGCTCATGCCCTACCGACCGCGGTCGGCGAAGGAGACGACCACGTGGCCGCTCATCGCGCTCGCCGCGCAGAAGCGGCACCTGTCGCTCTACGTGTGCGCCGTCGTCGACGGGGAGTACCTGCCCGAGGCGCGGGCCGAGCGGCTCGGCAAGGTCTCCTGCGGCAGGAGCTGCATCCGGTTCACCTCGCTGGACCGGGTCGACGAGGCCGAGCTCAGCGCCCTGGTGCGCGACGCCGTCGCCGCGACCGCGGCCGGGCAGAACGCCTACTCCGCCGCCTGACCGCCGCTAGGGGCGGCCGACCAGCTCGCCGTCCGGCGTCGGCGCCAGCCGCAGCGCGGACCGGCTCCCGGCACGGCTGAGTCGCTCGGCCAGCTCCGCCGCGTCAGCGGCCGGCGCACGCTCCAGCCGCATCCGCCGTGCCCGCAGGACCGTTCCCCGCAGCTGGGTCAGGGCGCCGTCGGGGCCGAGCGTGACCAGCCACGCGACCCGCAGGTCCGGCCGGTGGTGCTCGTGACCGCCGATGCCCTCGTAGTCGTCGACGAGGTCGCCGCACCCGTGCAGCACCAGCCGGCCGCGGTGCACCTCGGCCGGGCGCGGGTGGTGCGAGGAGTGGCCGTGCACCACGTGGACCCCGCCGTCGACCAGGCGGGCGGCGAACGGCGGCTGCTCCGGGGGTACCGGCCAGCCCCAGTTCGACCCCCAGTGCACCGAGGCGACGACGACGTCGTCCGGGCGCCGCACCGCCGCCACCCGGGCGAGGACGCGGTCCGCGGCGGCGTCGCTGAGGCGGTCGAGGAAGGCGACGCCGCCGCGTCGTCCGCTCGCCGCCCAGTCCGCCGGGATGCCGCTGGACGGCGTCCCGAAGGCGGTCACCACCAGGCGGCGGCCGCCGCGCAGCGGAACGACCGCCGGCGCCCACGCGGCCTCCTCGTCCGCTCCCGCCCCGGCGACCCGCAGCCCGGCCGCGGCGAGTGCAGCGAGGGTGTCGGCCAGGCCGCGGGGGCCGAAGTCGAGCACGTGGTTGTTGGCCAGCACGCAGACGTCCGGGCGCACCGCGGCCAGGCACGGCAGGTTCGCCGGGTGCACGCGGTAGCAGACCGGCTTGCCGGGCGCGAAGTCCCCGTCGGCGGTCACGCTGGTCTCGAGGTTCACGATGCGGGCGTCCGGGGCCGCCGCGTCGAGCACGGCGAGCAGGTCGCCCCAGGGCGCGGCCGGGGGCAGCGGGCGGGGGATCGGCCCGTTGACCTCCTCGGCGAGGCGGACGTAGGTGCGGGCGTCCCGGACGGCCCGCTCGCGCAGTTCCGGGTCGGCCGGGCAGGCGAGCACCTGGTCGACGCCGCGGCCGAGCATCACGTCGCCGCTGAGGAACAGCGTCACCGGCCGGCCGGTCACCGTGCTCAGCCGCTGTGCTCGCGCGTGCGGGTCAGGTGGGCGGCGAACCAGTCGCGGGCCAGCTCCGCGGCCGCCTGCAGCGTGCCGGGCTCCTCGAACAGGTGGGTGGCGCCCGGGACGACGGTCAGCCGGTGGGTGCACCGCAGCCGTTCGGCCGCCTGCCGGTTGAGCTCGAGCACCTGCGGATCGGCGCCGCCCACGATCAGCAGCGTCGGCGCCCGGACGTCGCCCAGCCGCGCCCCGGCCAGGTCCGGGCGGCCGCCGCGGGACACCACGGCGGCCACGCGGTCGTCGTCGGCGGCCGCCACCAGCGCGGCGGCGGCCCCGGTGCTGGCGCCGAAGCAGCCGATCGGCAGCCCCTGGACCGCCGGGCAGCTGCGCAGCCACGCGATGACCTCGCCGAGGCGGGCGGCCAGCAGCGGGATGTCGAAGACGGTGCCGCGGTCGGCCTCCTCGGCCGGGGTGAGCAGGTCGAACAGCAGGGTGGCGAGGCCCGCGGCGTGCAGGACCCCGGCGACGTGGCGGTTGCGCGGGCTGTGCCGGCTGCTGCCGCTGCCGTGGACGAACACGACCAGCCCGCGGGCGCCCGCCGGCACGGTCAGGGAACCGGCCAGCAGCACCCCGCCGGCGGGCACCTCGACGTCCTCGACCCGGTCGGCGCGGGCCGGGGTGCGGCCCGCCCGCAGCAGCTCCACCACCTCGTCGTCCCCGGTCGGGCGGAAGTCCGCGTAGAACTGCCCCACCGCGACGAACCGGCGGGGGACCTCCAGGCAGACCAGCTCGTCGACCTCCGGCTCCAGGGACCGGGTGCCCTCGCGGGCGCACACCGGGGCGGCCAGGACGACGCGGGCCGCGCCCTGCGCCCGGACGACCATGCAGGCCGCCCGCGCGGTCGACCCCGTGGCGATCCCGTCGTCCACGACGACCGCCGTGCGGCCGGCAAGCGGCACCGGCGGCCGGTCGCCGCGGAACGCGCGGGCGCGCCGCTCCAGCTCTGCCCGCTCCCGCCGCTCCACCCGCGCGAGGTCGGCCGGCCCGACGCCGGCCAGGGCGACCACCCGGCGGTCGACCACCGTGACGCCGCCCTCGCCGACGGCGCCCATGGCGAGCTCCGGCTGGACCGGCACGCCGAGCTTGCGCACGACGACGACGTCCAGCGGCGCGCCGAGGGCGCGGGCGACCTCGGCGGCCACCGGGACCCCGCCCCGGGGCAGGCCGAGGACGACGACGTCGCCGCCGCGCAGGGCGTCCAGGCGCCGGGCCAGCCGCCGCCCGGCCTCCCGGCGGTCCGGAAACGGCACGAGCCACCTCCCGCCCCGATGCTCCGCGCCTGCCCGGGCGGCCGACAGGGGACGTTGGTCCCAGATGGAGCCCGGGGGACCTAGGTCCCTGGTCCCGCGCGGGAGCGCCCGTCACGGTGGAGCGGACCACCGACGGGTGCAGATCGCCGCCCGTCCTCCCGCCCCAGGGCCCCACGGAGGCGCTCCCGCATGACCGTGACCGACGACCCCGCCGTCGACCAGGCCGTCGCCCGGCTCGCCGACGAGTTCCAGACGCGACTGCGGCCACAGGTGATCGGCACCGTGGTGCGCAACTGCCGGCGGGACCTCAGCGGCGTACCGGCCACGGCGCTGCCGGAGCTGGTCGAGCGTCTGGCGCGGGAGCGGCTGCTGTCGGTCGCCTGAAGGCCCGGGCGTAACGCGGTTGCGGCCGTCCGGACGATGTCCGGGTGGGCTACGTCGACGTGACCGGGGTGCGACACACCCTGCCCGACGGGCGGGTGCTGCTCGACGACGTCTCCTTCCGGATCGGTGAGGGCGCCCGCGCGGCGCTGGTGGGGGAGAACGGCGCGGGCAAGACGACGCTGCTGCGGATCGTCGCCGGCGACCTCGTGCCCGAGGCCGGCGCGGTGGCCCGCAGCGGCGGGCTCGGCGTGATGCGGCAGTTCATCGGGTCGGTGCGCGACGACACGACGGTGCAGCGGTTCCTCGTCGAGCTCGCCCCGCCCGCCGTGCGCGCCGCCTGGGACGCCGTCGAGGCCGCCGAGCTCGCGCTCATGGAGACCGACGACGACGCCGCCCAGCTGGCCTACGCCGACGCGCTGGCGCAGTGGGGCGACGCCGGGGGCTACGACGCCGAGGTCACCTGGGACACGGTGACCGTCGCCGCGCTCGGCGTGCCCTACGACGGCTGCAAGTACCGCGAGCTGTCCACGCTGTCCGGCGGGGAGCAGAAGCGGCTCGCCCTGGAGGCGCTGCTGCGCGGGCCCGACGAGGTGCTGCTGCTCGACGAGCCGGACAACTACCTCGACGTCCCCGGGAAGCGCTGGCTGGAGCAGCGGCTGCTGGAGACCCGCAAGACGGTGCTGTTCGTCAGCCACGACCGCGAGCTGCTGGCCCGGGTCGCCGACCGGGTGGTCACCGTCGAGGGCGGGTCGGCGTGGGTGCACGGCGGCGGGTTCGCGACCTACGCCGACGCCCGGACGGCGCGGCACGACCGGCTCGCCGAGCTCCGCCGGCGCTGGGACGAGGAGCACCAGCGGCTGGTCGAGCTGGTCCGCACGCTGCAGCAGCAGGCGGCCAACTCGCCGGACATGGCCTCCCGCTACCGGGCGATGCAGACCCGGCTGGCGAAGTTCGAGGCGGCCGGGCCGCCGCCGGACCGCCCGCCGGAGCAGCGGGTGGCGATGCGGCTGCGGGGCGGGCGCACCGGCGTCCGGGCGGTCATGGCCGAGCAGCTGGAGCTCACCGGCCTGATGCGCCCGTTCGACCTGGAGGTCTGGTACGGCGACCGGGTCGGCGTCCTCGGGGCCAACGGTGCGGGCAAGTCGCACTTCCTGCGGCTGCTGGCCGGGCAGGACGTCGGGCACACCGGCTCGTGGCGGCTGGGTGCGCGCGTCGTCCCCGGCTTCTTCGCGCAGACCCACGCGCACCCGGAGTGGCTGGACCGCACGCTGGTCGACCTGCTGTGGCACGGGGAGCCCGGCCGGCCGGGGGTCGACCGGGGCCGCGCGATGGCCGCGCTGCGCCGCTACGGCCTGGCCGAGCAGGGCGACCAGGAGTTCCGGACCCTCTCCGGCGGGCAGCAGGCGCGCTTCCAGGTGCTGCTGCTGGAGCTCTCCGGCGCGACCCTGCTGCTGCTCGACGAGCCGACCGACAACCTCGACGTCCTCTCCGCGGAGGCACTGGAGGAGGCGCTGGCCGCGTTCGAGGGGACGGTGCTCGCCGTGACCCACGATCGCTGGTTCGCCCGCTCGTTCGACCGGTTCCTGGTCTTCGGCGCCGACGGCCGGGTGTACGAGTCGGCCGAGCCGGTGTTCGACGAGACGCGGGTCGCCCGCACCCGTTGACCGTCAGGCTAGCCTGACGGATGCTGGGTGCATGGTCGACGTGGACACCCTCGAGCGGGAGCACACGCTGCAGACCGCCGTCCGCCGGTACGAGGAGCTGCGCACGCGCGACTCGCTGGCCGATCCGGACGACGCCGGCGGCCCGCGCCCGCTGGACCGCGGCGAGGCGCTGGAGCTGCTGGCGCTCGGTGAGGTGATCGCCCGCCGGGCCGGCCAGGGGCGGCAGCTCACCGTGCGGACGGCGAGGTCGGCGGGCGCGTCCTGGGCCGAGATCGGGCAGGCGCTGGGTACCACCCGCCAGTCGGCGTGGGAGGCCCACCGCCGGTGGATCGACGGCCAGGCGGCGCAGCACGGCACCGTGGGCGAGATCGGGTTCGACGCGGCCGACGCCGCGGCGGCCCGTGCCCTCGCCGGGGACCCGGAGGGCTGACCGGTCGTTGATCACGGGCTTGTCGCTGTCCCGCCCGGCGTGTCCTGCCGTGTCGGCTGCAACAACCCCATGATCAACGCGGGGAGGGGGGCGGAGGGGGCCGTCCTCAGCCGAACGCGCGGCCCTCACCGCGGTAGGTCGGCACGGTGCCGGTGAGCGCCTCGCCGGCGACGGTGTGCAGGACGTCGACGTGCTCGCACAGCTCCCCGGCCTTGGCGTGGCGGAACCACACCCGGTCGCCGACCCGCAGCTGCGCCGCGCCCGGCCCGCGCAGCGGCGTCTGCACCTCCCCGGCGCCCTCGGCGCGCAGCAGCCGCAGCCCCGCGGGGAACACCGGGGAGGGGGCCCGGTCCGCGCCGGGCGGGCCCGACGCGATCCAGCCGCCCCCGGCCACGGTCACGGTGCCCGGCGTCGGGACCCGGGTCACCGGCAGGGCGAACAGCGCGGCCGGGCGCGCGGTGAAGGCACGGTACCCGTCGAACAGCGTTGGGCAGAACAGTCCGGAGCCGGCCGCCAGCTCGGTCACCGAGGGGTCGGCCGCGGTCCGCTCCAGGCTCCCGGTGCCCCCGCCGTTGACGAACTCCAGCGGGGCCACCTCCCTGACCGCCGCCACCGCGGCCGCCCGCCGGCCGGTGAGCTCCCGGGCCGACAGCGCCTGCACCCCGCGCACGGCCAGGCCGCGCGCGGGGCGGCCCGGCGGCGCGTCCGGGACGCCGGCGATCTGCGCCTCGTAGGCCATGAGCCCGACCAGCCGGAACCCCGGGCGGGCCACGACGGCGCGGGCGAGCGCGGCGGCCTGCGCCGGCTCGTGCACGGGGGAGCGGCGCACCCCGACGTGCACCCGGCCGCCGGCGGCCCGGAACGAGGCGTCCACGTCGAGGCAGACCCGCACCGCCGGTCGCCGTCCGGGCGGGACGACGGAGTCGACGAGGTCGAGGTGGTCGGTGGAGTCGACCACGACCGTCACCCGCGCCGCGGCCGCCTCGTCGCCGAGCAGCCGCCGCAGCGCCGCCCGGTCCACCGACGGGTAGGCGACCACGGCGTCGTCGGTGACCGGGTCCGCGCCGCCGGCCAGCCACAGCGCCTCGGCCAGGGAGTAGGCGAGCACGCCGGCGAAGCCCGGCCGGGCCAGCACCCGGCGCAGCAGCGCCCGGCTGCGCACCGACTTGCTGGCCACCCGGATCGGCCGCCCACCGGCCCGCGCGACGAGGGCGGCGGCGTTGGCGTCGAGCGCGTCGAGGTCCACCACGGCCAGGGGTGGGTCCAGATCGGCGGTGGCCCGGTCCAGCCGGGTGCGGGCCGCCTCGGCCGGGCGCGGGCGGACGGCGGTCACGCGGGCGAGCGTGGCCGCCCGACAGCGGAGGGTCAACCCCATGGACGGGCCGTTGACCTGCGCAGTCCCGCCCGGGCAGAGTGCCGGGGTCCGATCGCGGCGGAGGAGGTCGGAGTGGCGGCTGGACCGGCGGAACCCGCGGACGTCAGACGGTGGCGCAACTGGGCGGGCAACCAGCGGGCCGAGGCGGTGGTGGTGGTCCACCCGACGTCCCCGGACGAGGTGGCCGCCGTCCTCTCCGCCGCGGCCGACGCCGGCCGGCGCGTGCGGCCCGTCGGCAGCTGCCACTCCTCCTCCGCCATCGGGCGGCCCGAGGACGTCGCGCTGGTTCTCGACGAGCTGTGCGGCGTCTCGGTGGGCGACGACGGCCTGGTCACCGTGGGTGCGGGGACCCCGCTCTACCGGCTCACCGCGGAGCTCGCGCGCACCGGCTGGGCGCTGACCAACCTCGGCGACATCGACCGGCAGACCGTCGCCGGCGCGCTGGCCACCGGCACGCACGGCACCGGTGCGCGCTTCGGCGGGCTGGCCACCCAGGTGCGCGCGCTGGACCTGGTGACCCCGGCCGGCGAGCTGCTGCACTGCGACGCGCAGACCCACCCCGAGGTGTTCGCCGCCGCCCGGGTGGGGCTCGGCGCGCTGGGCGTGGTGACGGCGGTGACCCTGCAGGCCGAGCCGGCGTTCGCGCTGCACGCGGTGGAGGGGCCGGGCCGGCTCACCACCGCCCTGCGGGGCTTCGAGGATCTGATGACCTGCACCGACCACGTCGAGTTCTACTGGTTCCCGCACACCGACGCGACGCTGGTCAAGTGCAACACCCGGGTCCCGCTGGCGGAGGGGCTCGACCCGCTGCCGCGGTGGCGCGCGGTGTGGGACGACGAGGTCCTGGCCAACGCGGCCTTCGCCGGGGTGGTCGCGGCCGGACGGCGGGTGCCCGCGCTGGTGCCGCCGCTGGCCCGGGCCTCCGCCCGCGCGCTGGGCGCCCGCAGCTGGACCGACCACTCCCACCGGGTCTTCGTCAGCCGCCGGCGGGTGCGCTTCCTCGAGATGGAGTACGCCGTTCCGCGGTCGGAGGCGCCGGCGGTGCTGGCCGAGCTGCGGCGGGTGCACGAGGCCGGCGACTGGCGCACCGCGTTCCCGGTCGAGGTCCGGCTGGCCGCGGCCGACGACATCCCGCTGTCGACCGCCTCGGGCCGCGACACCGCCTACGTCGCCGCCCACGTCCCGGCCGCGACCGACCCGGGCCCCTGGTTCGCCGCGCTGGAGGCGATCGCCGGCGCGGTCGGCGGGCGCCCACACTGGGGCAAGCTGCACGGCCTGGACGCCGACCTGCTCCGGCAGCGCTATCCCCGGTTCGACGGGTTCCTCGCCGTCCGCGACCGGCTCGACCCGACCGGCGTCCTGGCCAACGACCACCTCGACCGGGTGCTCGGCCCGGCGCCCGGCCGCTGACCCCTCACGCCGTGGGCGTGCCCCCGATGGCGTCGAGCTCCTCGAGCTCGCGGGGGCCGAGCACCAGCGCGGCCGCGGTCAGGTTCTCCTCGAGGTGGGCCACCGACGAGGTGCCGGGGATGAGCAGCACGTTCGGGCTGCGGGCGAGCAGCCAGGCCAGGGCGACCTGCATGGGGGAGGCCTCCAGCCGGCGGGCGACCGTCTCCAGCGCCGCCGACTGCAGCGGGGTGAACCCGCCCAGCGGGAAGAAGGGCACGTAGGCGATCCCCTCGCGGGCGAGCGCGTCGATCATCGGGTCGTCGTGCCGGTGCACCAGGTTGTAGTGGTTCTGCACGCAGACCACCGGCGCGATGGACTGCGCCTCGGCCAGCTGCTGCGTCGTCACGTTGCTGACGCCGAGGTGTCGGACCAGCCCCTCCCGCTGCATCTTCGCCAGGGCCTCGAACGGCTCGGCCAGCGAGCGCTCCACCGGCTCGGCGAACCCGGGCATCCGCAGGTTCACCACGTCCAGGGCGTCCACGCCCAGGTTGCGCAGGTTGTCCTCGACCGCCGAGCGGAGCTCGTCGGGGGAGAGGGCCTCGGGCCAGCCGCCCTCGGGCGTCCGCCGCGCCCCCACCTTGGTGACGATGACGAGGTCGTCGGGGTAGGGGTGCAGCGCCTCGCGGATGATCTTGTTGGTGACGTGCGGGCCGTAGTAGTCGCTGGTGTCGATGTGGTCCACGCCGAGCTCGACCGCCCGGCGCAGGACGGCGACGGCGGCGTCGCGGTCGGCCGGTTGGCCCATGACGTGCGGGCCGGCGAGCTGCATCGCGCCGTAGCCCAGCCGGTGCACCGACCGGTCGCCGAGGGGAGCCTGTCCGGACCGTTCCGCCGTGATGGAGGTCATGAGGGGGCCCTACCCCGGCGGTCGTGTCGTCAGGCTGCGGTCTGGCACACGGTGTCGGCCGGCCGCGGCTCGAGGGTGGCCGGGGTGACCTCGGTCCGGCCCACCGACCGGGCGAGGACGGCGATCCCGGCGCCGACCACCGCGACGACGGCGCCGACCCACATCGGCGCGGTGTAGCCCAGCCCCAGCGACAGGACCAGCGCGCCCAGGGCCGCACCGACGGCGTTTGCCACGTTGAACGCGGCCTGGTTGGCCGCCGACACCAGGCTGCCGCCCCGCACCTGCGCGGCCTCGATGACGCCGTTCTGCACGACCGGGCCCAGGGAGAACGCGATGGCCCCGAAGAGCACCAGCAGCGCCACCGCGGCGACCGGCGTCCGGGCGAGGAAGGCGAAGGCGACCAGGACGACGGCCGTGCCCACCAGCCCGACCGCGACGAACGAGAAGCCGAAGCGGTCCCCGAACCGGCCGCCGACCAGGGTGCCCACGGTGGTGCCGATGCCGAACAGCGCCAGGACCGGCGTCACCCACTCGACCGGGATGCCGCCGAGCTCGGTGAGGATCGGGCTGACGTAGCTGTAGACGGCGAACAGCGCGGCGAAGCCGACCATCGTCAGCCCCAGCACCAGCCACACCTGGCCGCGCCGGAAGGCGGCGAGCTCGCTGCGCAGGTCGCCGGGCTCGCCGAGGTCGCGGGGCAGCCAGGCGAGCAGGCCGGCGATGGTGACCAGGCCGATGGCGGCGACGGCGCCCAGCACCACCCGCCAGCTGGTCTGCTGGGCCACGAAGGTGCCGACGGGCACGCCGATCACGTTGGCCAGCGTCAGGCCGACCATCATCAGCGAGATGGCCTGGGCGGCCCGGTCGGGGGCAACCAGCCGGCGCGCGGCGACCGCGCCCACGCCGAAGAACGAGCCGTGGGCCAGCGCGGCGAGGACGCGGGCGGCGGCCAGCGTCTCGTAGGTCGGGGCCAGCGCCGACAGCGCGTTGCCGACGACGAAGACGACCATGAGGCCGACCAGCGTCTGGCGGGGCGAGAAGCGCACGCCCAGCGCGGTCAGCGTGGGGGCGCCGACGACCACGCCGATCGCGTAGGCGGAGATGAGCATGCCGACGGCGGACACCGAGACGCCGAGTCCGCCGGCGATCTCGGGCAGCATGCCCATCACGACGAACTCGGTGGTGCCGATGCCGAAGGCGCCGATGGCGAGGGCGAGCAGACCGCGGGGCACGGAGGAACTCCTGGGGGACGACGACTTCGGGTGTGGCTCGGACTGCGTCGTCCTGCCGGGGTCGGTTCCGACCCTCTCTCAGGGCAAGTCAGTGCCCCGCACAGGCATGCCCCGAACGCCGGGTGGGTCTCCTCACACCCGGCGTCCGGGGCCCGGCCGGGAAGTCAGGGCTTGAGCAGCACCTTGACCGCGCCGTCCTTCTTCTCCCGGAAGTTGGCGTAGGCCTCCGGCGCCTGCTCGAGCGGCACGTGGTGGGTGGCGAAGTCGTCCACGCCGAGGGGGTCGCCCTCGGTGAGGATCGGCAGGATGTCGGGCACCCAGCGCCACACGTTGGCCTGGCCCATGCGCAGCTGGATCTGCTTGTCGAACATCCGCATCAGCGGCAGCGGGTCGGTCGCACCGCCGTAGACGCCCGACAGCGAGATCGTCCCGCCGCGGCGGACGGCGTCGATGGCGGCGTTGAGCGCGGCCAGCCGGTCGACGCCGGCCACCTGCATGACCCGCTCCATGATCGCGTCGGGCACCACCGCGGTCGCCTTCTGCGCGATCGAGGCCAGCGGGGAGCCGTGCGCCTCCATGCCGACGGCGTCGATCACGGCGTCGGCGCCGCGGCCCTCCGTCGCGTCCTGGATGGCCTGCACGACGTCGTCCTTCCTGGTGGACCGGATGACCTCGGTGCCGCGCGCGGCGGCCCGGGCGAGCCGCTCGGGGACGATGTCGGACGCGTACACCTTCTCGATGCCCAGGTGGTGGGCGATGCGGGTGCACATGTCGCCGATCGGGCCCAGGCCGAGGACCAGCAGCGTCCCGCCCGGCGGGACGGCGGCGTACTGGACCGCCTGCCAGGCCGTGGGCAGGACGTCGGAGAGGTAGACGAAGCGGTCGTCGGGGAGCCCCGTGGGGACCTTGATCGGCAGCGTGTTGCCGAACGGCACCCGCAGGTACTCGGCCTGTCCACCGGGGACCTGCCCGTAGAGCTTCGTGTAGCCGAACAGGGACGCCCCGAAGCCCTTGTCGCGGTTCTGCGTGGTCTCGCACTGGGACTGCAGTCCCTGCGAGCACATCCAGCAGGTGCCGCAGGAGATGTTGAAGGGGACGACGACCCGGTCACCGGGCTTCACGGCGGTGACCTCGGAGCCGACCTCGCGGACGATGCCCATCGGCTCGTGGCCCATGACGTCGCCGACGGTCATGAACGGCGCCATCACCTCGATCAGGTGCAGGTCCGACCCGCAGATGCCGCTCGAGGTGACCTCGATGACGACGTCGGTGGGCTCCTGGATCGTCGGGTCCGGGACGGTGTCCACCCGGACGTCGGCACGGCCGTGCCAAGTCACTGCGCGCATGGAGTGTGCTCCTCCGGTCGGGCTGTCAAGGGCGCGATCAAGCCCCTCCTGCCCGGTCGTGACCTGCATCGCCCCTGCATCCGACCCGCCTCGGCGAGTCAATCACGCAGCGTGATGACCGATATACAAAGAGTTGAATGACAATGGTGCAACCCTGTGGTGCGGATCACGAAACTGCAGGTCAATACCCCTGTATTCCAATCACGAAACGATAACGACGTGTTTACATGGGCCCCGCCCGCTCCCCCGGGCACCGCACGACGACCCCCTGTCCCCTCCGGAAGCCAGGTGCATGACTCCGCTCCACTCCGACCGCCTCCTCACCGAGGGGCCGGTGCCCGTCCGGGGCGCTGCGACCCCCGCTGAGATCCCGGCCGCGGCCCCGTCCTCCCGGCGGCAGCCCGCGACCGAGGCGTCGACCCAGACCACCCCGACGCCGCGCACGGGGGATGCGCAGCCGTCGGGAGACCCCGCTCCTCGGACGTCCGGCGACCGGCCGGCGCGCACGCTGGCCGAGGTCACCGACCTGGCCGACCTCACGGGCCAGGCCGAGGCCGCTGCCCGCGCCGGCATCGACCTCCCCGGGGTCCGCACCGAGGACACCCGCCCGCAGGCCGGGGCCGCCGCGACCGGCGGCTCGCACGGCCGCCCTCGTCGCACGTCGCCGCCGGCGCGGCACCGCCGTCCCGCGATGTACCTCGCCGCCGCCCTCGTCGGGGCCGCCGGTCTCGGGGTGTTCTCCGTGGGTGACCGCGTTGCGCAGGCCGACGCCGAGTCGGTCAGCCGCTCGGTGAGCGTCGCCGCGGAGCTGGGCCTGGACGACCAGTCGCCGGCCGCGGTCGAGGCGTCCGACGAGGCCCGGCTGGAGGAGATGACCGCCAGCCGTACCGCGCGCGAGGCCGAGCAGGCCGCCGCCGCGCAGGCCCAGGCCGAGGCCGACCGGCTGGCCGCCGAGGCCGCCGCGGAGGCCGCCCGGCCCAAGGCCGTGCTACCCGTCGCCGGCGCCCGGCTCAGCAGCACCTTCGGGGCCCGCTGGGGCACGCTGCACGCGGGCATCGACCTCGCCGCGCCCATGATGACCCCCGAGTACGCCGCGGCAGACGGGATCGTCCTCGAGGCCGGCCCGGCCAGCGGTTACGGCAACGCCGTCTACATCCAGCACGAGAACGGCGACGTCACCGTCTACGGGCACATGGAGCAGATCCTCGTCACGCCCGGCCAGGTCGTCCGTGCCGGCGACACGATCGCGCTGCTCGGCAACCGCGGCCAGTCCACCGGTCCGCACCTGCACTTCGAGGTGCACGTCGGGGGCGTCAACGGCCAGAAGATCGACCCGCTGCCGTGGCTTCGGGAGCGCGGCGTCCAGATCTGAAGAAGGACCCCGCTGCGGGGCCGTTCCAGCACGCCGCCGAGCTCACGGCCGCCCTCGCGAGGGGGCCGTTCCAGCACGTCACCGGGCCGGGGCCACCCGCGCCGGCCGCCCGGTGGGGGAGACTGCCCGGTGTGCGGCGCGGGACGGAGGTGGGCGGCTGATGGGCCACGACCACGGCCACGCGCCTGGCCCGGCCACCGCCACGGCGCAGTACCGCCGGCGGCTGGCCGTCGTCCTCGGCCTGACCGTCGCGGTCATGGCCGCCGAGGTCGTCGGCGCCGTCGTCTCGGGGTCGCTCGCGCTGCTCGCCGACGCCGGCCACATGGCCACCGACGCGCTCGGCGTGGCACTGGCCCTGGGCGCGGTCTCCCTGGCGCAGCGGCCCGCCCGCGGACGGCGGACCTTCGGCTGGCAGCGGGTGGAGATCCTCGCCGCGGTCGCCAACGGCCTGCTGCTGGTCGGGGTGGCCGGCTACGTGGTGGTGGAGGCGGTCCGCCGCATCGGTGACGCGCCGGAGATCGGCTCGGGCGTCATGCTGGCCGTCGCCGCGGCCGGCCTCGTGGTCAACCTCGGTGGCCTGGCCCTGCTGCACCGCGGCCGGAGGGACTCGCTCAACGTCCGCGGCGCCTACCTCGAGGTGCTCGGCGACGCGCTCGGCTCGGTCGCGGTCATCGTCGCCGCCGTCGTCGTCGCCACGACCGGCTGGACCCCCGCCGACACCGTGGCGTCCCTGGTCATCGCCGCGCTGGTGCTGCCCCGCGCCTGGTCGCTGCTCCGGGAGGCCGTGGACGTGCTCCTGGAGGCCGCGCCCCGCGGGGTCGACCTCGACGAGGTGCGGGCGCACATCCTCGGTGTCGACGGCGTCCTCGACGTCCACGACCTGCACGCCTGGACCATCACCTCAGGCCTGCCGGTTCTCTCCGCGCACGTCGTCGTCACCGACGAGGCGCTCGAGGCCGGGCACGGGGGACGGGTGCTCGATGCCCTCTGCGCCTGCCTGGGCAGCCACTTCGACGTCGAGCACTGCACATTCCAGCTGGAGGCCGAGGCGCACGCCGGGCACGAGGCGCCGGTCCACGAGTAAGGGGAAGGACCACCCTTCCCCCCACGCCTCGCAGGCTCGGCGCGGGCCCCTGAAGGGTGGCCGTTCCAGAACGTGACCAAGTGGGAGAGTGGACCCACCAGCACGGCACGGCAGGAGGCGCACTCGGTGGAGCACGGTCACCACTCGGGCATGTGGGTGCCCGCGGAACCACCGACCTGGGGGCGGATGTTCCTGCCGCACCTGGAGCCGTGGTCGGTGCTCGCCGTCCTGAGCCTGCTCGGGCTGGTCGGCTACCTGGCGGCGCTGGTGGTGCTGCGCCGGTCGGGGGTGACGTGGCCGTGGTGGCGGACGGCGTCGTGGATCGCCGGCTGCCTGTCGCTGTTCGGGGTCACCGGCACCTGGCTCAACGGCTACAGCATGGTGCTGTTCAGCGTGCACATGGCCCAGCACATGGTGCTGTCGATGATCTCGCCGCTGCTGCTGCTCATCGGCGCCCCGGTGACGCTCGCGCTGCGCACGCTGCCCCGCGGGAAGGGGCTGGCCGGCGTTCCGCGGGCGCTGCTGCTCGACGCCCTGCACAGCCGCGTGGCGCGGTTCCTCTCGCACCCGCTGTTCACGCTGCCGCTGTTCCTCGGCAGCCTCTACGGGGTCTACTTCACGCCGCTGTTCGACGCGCTCATGGGCAACCCCGTGGGGCACCAGTTCATGCTGGCCCACTTCACCGTGACCGGGCTGCTGTTCTTCGGGCCGATCCTCGCCCAGGACCCCTGGCCGCGGACCATGGGCCACGGCGGCCGGATGCTTGAGCTGCTCATCCCGATGCCGCTGCACGCGTTCTTCGGCGTGGCGATCATGATGGCCGGCGCGCTGGTGGTGGAGACCTTCGCGGTGCCACCGGCCGGCTGGGGCGTCGACCCGCTCAGCGACCAGTCGACCGCCGGCAGCATCGCGTGGTCCTTCGGCGAGCTGCCGACGGTGTTCGTGATGGCGATCGTGCTCTTCTCGTGGATAGGCTCGGAGGACCGCAAGGGCAGGCGGCTCGACCGTGCCGCCGTCCGCACCGAGGACGCCGAGCTCCAGGCATACAACGCCCGCCTGCGGGCGCTCGCCGCCCGGGACGGCTGAGTCCGTCGCCCCCTCTCCGCGATGATCATGGGGTTGTTGCCCGCTCCCACGGCGTGTCCCGCCGTGTCGCCGGCAACAACCCCATGATCAACTGCGGGGGAGGGGTGGAGCGAGCTCAGCCCACGTGGACGACGGCGTCGCCCTCCGCGGGCAGGTCGTCCTTGGTGGCCTTGATCAGCACCGCCGCGACGACGGCGCCCAGCACCAGCAGGCCGGCCGCCCAGGTGAAGGCGGTCGTGTAGCCCTCGACCTGCGCGGTCAGGCCGAGCGCCGGGTCCTGCGGGTTCGCCCCCGAGGTCAGCGCGTCGGCGGTGTAGGCGCTGATCGCACCGACCGACAGCGAGGCCAGGACGGCGGTGCCGATGGAGGCACCCACCTGCTGGGTGGCGTTGAGCATGGCGCTGGCCGCGCCCGCGTCGTGCTCACCCGCACCGACCAGCGCCAGGTTCGACAGCGGCACGAAGGTGAACCCGAGGCCCAGGCCGAGCAGCAGCTGGCCCGGGAAGGGCAGCTGCCAGAAGCCCGTGTCGAGGCCGACGAAGGACAGCGTGAACAGTCCGGCGGCGGCGAGCAGCCCGCCCAGGACCATGAGCGGCTTCGGCCCGACCCGCGGCACCAGGGCGCTGGCCGCACCGGCGGAGATGAACACGCCCAGCGTCGTCGGTAGCGAGGCGAGGCCGGCGACCACCGGCTCGTAGCCGAGGACCTGCTGGAAGTACAGGCTCAGGAAGAAGAACGCCCCGATGAGCCCGGCGCCCACCAGCGTCGAGGTCAGGTAGGCCCCGCCGCGGTTGCGGTCGAGGACGATGCGCATCGGCAGCAGGGGGTTGCGGGTGCGCAGCTCCAGCAGGACGAACAGCGCCAGCAGCACCAGGCCGCCGACGATGAAGACCCAGGCGAGCCCGTCGGTCCACCCGCTCTCCGGCGTGACGAGCGTGGGGCTGCCCTGGGCCGCGGCCCGCGCGTTGGCCTCCGCGGCCTCGATGGAGTTGGTCTGCGAGGCCTCCGCGACGCGGGTGAAGCCGTAGACGATCGAGGCCAGGCCGAGGGTCACCAGCACCGCGCCGGGGATGTCGTAGCGCGTGTCTCCCGGGGCCTTGCTCTCCGGGACGATCGGGATGGCCAGCACGACGGCGAGCAGCGCGACGGGCAGGTTCACCCAGAAGCACCAGCGCCAGTCGGCGTACTCGGTGAGCACACCGCCCAGCAGCAGGCCGACCGCCGAGCCACCGCCGGCGATGGCGCCGTAGACGCCGAAGGCCTTGGCCCGCTCCTTGGGGTCGGTGAACAGCACGGTGAGCAGCGCCAGCGACGCCGGGGCCAGCAGGGCGCCGAAGACGCCCTGCAGCGCCCGGGCGGCGAACAGCATGCCCTCGTTCTGGGCGATGCCGCCGAGCGCGGAGGCGATGGCGAAGCCGGCCGCGCCGACCAGGTAGGTGCGCTTGCGGCCCCAGAAGTCGGCGATCCGGCCGCCCAGGAGCAGGAAGCCGCCGAAGGTCAGGGTGTAGGCGGTGACGATCCACTGCTGGGTGGCCGCGGTGATGCCCAGGTCGGCCGAGACCGCGGGCAGCGCGATGTTGACGATGGTCGCGTCGAGGATGACCAGCAGGACGGTCATGGCGATGACCCCCAGGGCCAGCCACCGCCTCGGGTACGGCTCCTCGCCGACGTGGCCGGCGCCGGAGGCGCGCGTGGACGTGGGGTCAGTCATGGGGGAGTCCTCGAGAGGTCGTGCGGGAGTGGGGCGACGGCGTCGTCGGCTGCCGCAAGATATCCGCCTGCGAGCATGGGTACGTGCCGTTTTCCCTGGTGTTCACCGCGGACACGCACGTCCCCAAGCGCGCGCGTGACCTACCTCATGCCCTGTGGGCGGCCATCGACGCGGCCGACGTCGTCGTGCACGCCGGCGACTGGGTGGACGTGGCGCTGCTCGACCGCATCGAGGAGCGCGCCCGCCGGCTGGTCGCGGTGTACGGCAACAACGACCACGGGGCGCTGCGCGAGCGGCTCCCCGAGGTGGCCCGCGCCGAGCTCGCGGGCATCCGGCTGGCCGTCGTCCACGAGACCGGTGACAAGAAGGGCCGCGAGGCCCGCTGCGCGGCCCGCTTCCCGGACGCCGACCTGCTGGTGTTCGGGCACAGCCACATCCCCTGGGACACCACCGCCGCCACCGGCCTGCGGCTGCTCAACCCGGGATCGCCGACCGACCGCCGCCGCCAGCCGCACGGCACCTTCGTCACGGCCGTCGCCGCCGACGGCGCGCTGCACGAGGTGACCTTCCACCCGGTCGCCCGGTGACCGCCGGACCCGGCAGCCGGCGGCCGTGGCCTCCCGTGGCGGTGGACCTGCTGGCCTGCCCGGTCTGCGGCGGACCGCTCGCGGCGCTGCCCGGCGGCAGCGGTCTGCGCTGTCCCGCCGGGCACGCCTTCGACCGCGCGCGGCAGGGGCAGGTCACCCTGCTGCCACCCGGGCACGTGCCGCCGTCCGGCGACACGGCGGAGATGGTCGCCGACCGGGTGGCCTTCCTCGCCGCGGGGCACTACCGCGGGATCACCCACGCCCTGGGGGACGCCGTCCTCGCGGAGCCGTGCCCGCCGGCGACCCTGCTCGACCTCGGCGGTGGCACCGGGCACCACCTGGCCGGCGTCCTCGACCGGCTGCCCGACGCGGTCGGCGTCGTCCTGGACTCCTCGCGGTACGCCGCGCGCCGGGCGGCCGCTGCCCACCTGCGGGCACTGGCGGTCGTCGCCGACGCCTGGGCGCGGCTGCCGGTGCGGGATGCCGCCGTGGACCGGGTGCTGGTGGTGTTCGCCCCCCGCAACGGCCCGGAGATCGCCCGGGTCCTGCGGCCGGGCGGCCGCCTCGTCGTCGTCACCCCCGCCGCCGACCACCTCGCGGAGCTGGTCGGGCCGCTGGGGCTGCTGCGCGTCGACCCCGAGAAGGGACGGCGGCTGGCCGCCACCCTGGAGCCGCACCTGCGCCAGGTGGCGGCCGGGGAGCACCGGGAGCGGCTGGAGCTCGACCGGGCGGCGGTGCGGACGCTGGTGGGCATGGGGCCGCACGCGCGGCACCTCGCTCCGGAGGCGCTGGCGACGGCGGTCGCCGGCCTGCCGGAGTCCTCCCCGGTGACCGTGTCGGTGGACCTCACCACGTGGGCCCGCGCCGGGTGACCGGTGAGTCCGGTCACGGCCCGGTCACGGCGCAGCGGCCCTGACCGGCGCGCCCGCCCCCATCGCCGGGAGGTGTCGGACAGGCACCGCTTATGCTGCGACGGTGACGATCGCACCGGCGCCGATCGTGAGCCGGCCGAGCCCGGCTCGCGAGGTCGAGAAGGGCTCGCGGCTCTCGAACCTGCTGCGGACCACCGACCACAAGACCATCGGCCTCATGTACCTGGCCACCTCGTTCGCATGGTTCATGGTGGGCGGGCTCATGGCCCTCCTCATGCGCGGCGAGCTGGCCCGGCCGGGGCTGCAGTTCCTCTCGCCCGAGCAGTACAACCAGCTGTTCACCATGCACGGCACGGTGATGCTGCTGTTCTTCGCGACGCCGCTGTTCTTCGCGTTCGCGAACCTGATCATGCCGCTGCAGATCGGCGCGCCGGACGTCGCCTTCCCGCGGCTGAACGCCTTCTCCTACTGGCTGTTCCTCTTCGGCAGCACGATCGCGGTGTCGGGCTTCCTGACCCCCGCCGGGGCGGCCGACTTCGGCTGGACGGCCTACACGCCGCTGTCCGACGTCACCAACAGCCCGGGTGCCGGTGCCGACCTGTGGATCGCCGGCCTGGCCGTCTCCGGCCTGGGCACGATCCTCGGTGGCGTCAACTTCATCGCGACGATCGTCTGCCTGCGCGCGCCGGGCATGACCTTGTTCCGGATGCCGATCTTCACCTGGAACGCGCTGGTCACCAGCGTGCTGATCCTGCTGGCGTTCCCGATCCTGACCGCGGCGCTGTTCGCCCTGCTGGCCGACCGGCAGCTCGGGGCGCTGGTGTACTCCGAGGAGAACGGGGGCGCCATGCTGTGGCAGCACCTGTTCTGGTTCTTCGGCCACCCCGAGGTGTACATCATCGCGCTGCCGTTCTTCGGGATCATCACCGAGATCATCCCGGTGTTCGCCCGCAAGCCGCTGTTCGGCTACAAGGGCATGGTCTTCGCGACGCTGGCCATCGGTGGCCTGTCGCTGACCGTCTGGGCGCACCACATGTACGCCACCGGCGCGGTGCTGCTGCCCTTCTTCGCCTTCCTGACCTACCTCATCGCCGTGCCGACCGGCATCAAGTTCTTCAACTGGATCGGCACCATGTGGCGGGGTCAGATGACCTTCGAGACGCCGATGCTGTTCTCCATCGGCTTCATGGTCACCTTCCTCCTGGGCGGCCTGACCGGCGTACTCCTGGCCAGCCCGCCGCTGGACTGGCACGTGTCCGACACCTACTTCGTCGTGGCGCACTTCCACTACGTGGTCTTCGGCACCGTCGTGTTCGCCGCCTACGCCGGCATCTACTTCTGGTTCCCGAAGATGTGCGGCCGGATGATGGACGAGCGGCTGGGCAAGCTGCACTTCTGGCTGACCTTCATCGGCTTCCACGGCACCTTCCTCGTCCAGCACTGGCTGGGCAACGAGGGCATGCCGCGCCGGTACGCCAACTACCTGCCCACCGACGGGTTCACCACGCTGAACACGGTCTCGACGATCTTCTCGTTCGTGCTCGGCGCGTCGACCATCCCGTTCCTCTACAACGTCTTCAAGTCCTGGCGGTTCGGGCCGCTGGCGCTGCGCGACGACCCCTGGGGCCACGGCAACTCGCTGGAGTGGGCGACGTCGTCCCCGCCGCCGCGGCACAACTTCCTGGAGATCCCGCGGATCCGGTCCGAGCGCCCGGCGTTCGAGGCGCACTACCCGCACCTCGCCGAGCGCCTGGAGCGGGAGGCCCACGCGGGGAAGCGGCACGAGCCGTACGCCGGGGAGATCGGCCTCACCGCCGGCGGTCGGCAGGGGAGCAGGGACCCCGACCCCACCTGAGGAAGGACCCCGTCCTCCCCACCCTGCGCACGCTCAGGGCGGGGCCCGGGACGGGGCCGCTCCCCGGAAGTGCAGCGACAGCGACGCCCCGTCGGCCCCGGCCGGCGGGGCGTCGCCGCGTGTGCGGCACGATGAGGACGTGCCGCTCGACCCCGCCCCCCGCACGCCGCCGGACCCCCGCCCCGAGACGCCCCGGGCCCTGCTGACCGTCACCGGGGTGGACCGGCCCGGGGTCACCGCGCGGCTGTTCGCCGCGCTGGCCGAGGCCGGCGACGGGCGGCGGGCCATCGAGGTGGTCGACGTGGAGCAGGTCGTCGTGCACGGCCAGCTGGTGCTCGGCGTGGAGGTCACCGCCGTGCGGCTAGACGGCGGCCCGCCGGTCGACGACGCGGCGTTCCTCGCCCGGCTCGCGCGGCTGGCCGCCGAGGTCGCCGACGCCACGGGCATGCAGGTGCAGGTGGACTCCGTGGACGAGGAGAAGCGGTCCAACAGCCGGGCACACCACGTGATCGTGCTGGGCCGGCCGGTCCCGCCGGCCGCGGTCGCCGGAGCCGCCTCCGCCGTCGCCGGGCTCGGTGGCAACATCGACGCCATCCGCCGGCTCTCGGACTACCCGGTGGTGAGCTTCGAGCTCACCGTCTCCGGCGCCGAGGCCACCGAGCTGCGCACGGCGCTCGCCTCGGTGGCGTCCCGGACCGGCGCCGACATCGCCGTCGAGCAGGTCGGCCTGACCCGGCGCAGCAAGCGGCTCATCGTGCTCGACGTCGACTCCACCCTGGTCCGCGGCGAGGTCATCGACGAGCTGGCCGCACGGGCCGGCCGGGCGGCGGAGGTCGCCCGCATCACCGCCGCGGCGATGAACGGCGAGCTCGACTTCGCCGAGTCGCTGCGGGCCCGCGTGGCCGCGCTGGCCGGGCTGCCGGTGGAGGTGCTCGACGAGGTGCGCGAGGCGCTGGTGCTCACCCCGGGGGCCCGCACGCTGATCCGCACCCTCAAGCGGCTGGGGTTCCGCTGCGGCGTCGTCAGCGGTGGCTTCACGCAGATCACCGACCCGCTCGCCGAGCAGCTGGGCCTGGACTTCGCCGCGGCCAACACCCTCGAGGTGGCCGACGGCAAGCTCACCGGCGGGCTGGTGGGGGAGATCGTCGACCGCGCCGGGAAGGCCCGCGCGCTGGCCCGCTTCGCCGACCAGTACGGCATCCCGCTGGACCAGACGGTGGCCGTCGGCGACGGCGCCAACGACCTCGACATGCTCAACGCGGCCGGGTTGGGCATCGCCTTCAACGCCAAGCCCTACGTCCGCGAGCAGGCGCACACCGCGCTCAACCAGCCCTACCTGGACGCCGTCCTGCAGGTGCTGGGCTTCACCCGCGACGAGGTCCTCGACGCGACGTGAGCGATGGCATCGTCGCCCTCCGGGCGACGCCGCGGCCAGTGCCGTGCCCTGCGCCGTCGAGCCGCTGCCCGTGTCCCGGTCGGGAGGCCGTCCGGGCCCCCGCGACCGGTCCACACGGCTGTCTGCCGTCCCGACCCAGGAGCGTCGTCGCCGTTTCTCAGCCGGCGCGGTGCACGGCACCCTCGAGTTCCACGCCGGCGGCGCGCAGCTGGGCCAGGGCGGCGTCGGTGGTCTCCGGGGCCACGCCCGCGGTGAGGGCCAGGAGCACGCGGGTGGTGAAGCCCTCGCGGACGGCGTCGAGCGCGGTGGCCCGCACGCAGTGGTCGGTGGCGATGCCGACGACGTCCACGGCGTCGACCCCGCGCCCGCGCAGCCAGTCGGCCAGCAGCACGCCGTCCGCACTGCCCTCGAAGCCGGAGTAGGCCGCGGAGTAGTGGCCCTTGTCGAAGACCGCCGCGATCGGCTGCCGGTCCAGCCGCGGGTGCAGCTCGACCCCGTGGCTGCCGGCCACGCAGTGGGCCGGCCAGGTCCCGACGAAGTCCGGCTCCTCGTGGAAGTGGTCGCCGGGGTCGATGTGGTGGTCGCGGGTGGCCACAACGTGGGCGTACTCGCCGGCGTGCTCCTGGACGTGCGCGCTGATCGCGGCGGCGACCGCCGTCCCGCCGGCGACCGCGAGGCTGCCGCCCTCGCAGAAGTCGTTCTGCACGTCGACGACCACCAGTGCGCGGGACATCGCGGTTCCTCCCCGGGTCAGGACGTGATCGTCTCGATGGCGCAGTCCCCGCGGGAGAGCGCCCAGGCCTCCTGCGGCAGCGCCGCGCGCACCCGCTCGTGGTGGGCGCGCGCCTCGGCCAGCGCCTCGGTCGGCGTGGCCGAGCTCAGCACGGTGCCGCCCTTCACCAGCGGGACGACGAGGTCGCGGTCGCCGTCCCGGGGATCGATCGGCGCGCTGCTGATGACCTCCGCGGTCGCCGTCCCGGAGTCGTCGTGCCGGCGGACGGCGTGCTTGCGGCCGCCGACGGAGTTCTTGCCCTCGCTCTTCTTGGCGACCGGGACCCCGTCGCGCTCGACCAGCTTGTAGACCATCCCGGCGGTGGGGGCGCCCGAGCCGGTCACCAGCGAGGTGCCCACGCCGTAGCCGTCGACCGGCGCGGCCATGAGCCCGGCGATGGCGTACTCGTCGAGGTCGCTGGTGACGATAATCTTCGTGCCGGTCGCGCCCAGGGAGTCGAGCAGCTCCCGCGCGTGCGTGGCCAGGGTGGGCAGGTCGCCGGAGTCCAGCCGGATCGCGCCCAGCTCCGGGCCGGCCACCTCGACGGCGGTGCGGATGCCACGGTCGACGTCGTAGGTGTCGACCAGCAGCGTCGTCCCGACGCCGAGGGCGGCGACCTGCGCGCGGAAGGCGGAGGCCTCGTCGTCGTGCAGCAGGGTGAAGGCGTGCGCGCTGGTGCCGGTGGTGGGCACGCCGTAGCGGCGGCCGGCCTCGAGGTTGGACGTCGCCCGGAAGCCGACCAGGTGCGCGGCCCGCGCGGCGGCGACGGCGGCCTCCTCGTGGGTGCGCCGCGAGCCCATCTCGATGCACGGCCGCTCGCAGGCGGCGCCGACCATGCGGGCGGCGGCCGACGCGATCGCGCTGTCGTGGTTGAGGATCGACAGGATCAGCGTCTCCAGCAACACCCCCTCGGCGAACGACGCCCGCACGGTGAGCACGGGGGAGGCCGGGAAGAACAGCTCGCCCTCGGCGTAGCCCTCGACGTCCCCGCTGAAGGAGAAGTCGGCCAGCCAGTCCAGCAGGCGGGTGTCGGTGAGGCCCTGGTCCCGCAGCGACGCGACGTCCTCGTCGGAGAAGCGGAACCGGGGGAGCTGCTCCAGCAGCCGCCCGGTGCCGGCCACCACGCCGTAGCGGCGACCGTGCGGCAGGCGGCGGGCGAAGACCTCGAAGACGCAGTCGCGGTCGGCGGTGCCGTCGGCGAGTGCGGCGGCGACCATCGTCAGCTCGTACCGGTCGGTGAGCAGCGCGGAACCCGTCGACATGGCCACCGAGCCTAGGCCGGTGGCGCGGCGGCGACTCGGCGAGCTGCCCGCGTCCTAAGGTGAGGGGGTGGCCGGACCCCTCGCGCCCACACGGACGCCCGAAGAGACCGCCGAGGAGCGCGGCGACCTCGACCGGCCGTGGGTGACCATCGTCTGGAACGACCCGGTCAACCTGATGAGCTACGTGACCTTCGTGCTGCAGGAGCTGTTCGGCTACGACGAGCCGACGGCGACCACGCTGATGCTGCAGGTGCACCACGAGGGCAAGGCGATCGTCAGCTCCGGCCCACGGGAGCGGATGGAACACGACACCAGCCGGCTGCACGCCTACGGGCTGTGGGCCAGCTTCCAGCGCGACGCATGAGGCCGTTCCGCCGCAGGGGGGACGACGTGGTGGCCCGGCTCGAACCGGCCGAGGCCCACATCGTGACGCTGCTCCTCGACCAGCTCGAGCAGCTGCTCGCCGCCGACACCAGCGACGTCAGCGGGGACCCGGTGATCGCCCGGCTGCTGCCCACGGGGCACCGCGGGGACCCCGAGCTCGCCGCCGACTTCCGCGAGATGACCGAGTCGGCGCTGCGCTCGGGCAAGACCGACGACCTGGCCACCGTGCGGGCCACCCTGCCGCCGGACGGCGGGCCGGTGCGGCTCGACCCCGACCAGGCGGCGGCGTGGCTGCGGACCAGCAACGACCTGCGGCTGGCGCTGGGCACCCGGCTCGACGTCACCGAGGACACCGAGCCGCCGGAGGACCTCGGCAGCGACGAGGGCCAGCAGCTCGCGGTCTACTACTGGCTCACCGGCCTGCAGGGGTCGCTCGTCGACGCACTCGCCGCCGGTCGCGCCGGCCGAAGGTGAGCAGCACCAGCGCCACGAGCAGCGCGTCGAGGGTGAACAGGACGTAGACCATCCCGTGCAGCTCGACGTCCCGCAGCAGCGCGCCGACGGCGGAGACGAGCACGACCGCCGAGAGCGCGAAGACCAGCAGCACCACCAGCGAGCGCAGGGTGACCAGCAGCACCAGGGAGGCCCGGTCGGCACCGACGTCGCTGCTGTAGTGGCCGCTGCGGCGCCGCAGCCCGCCGAGCCCGAGCATCAGGGCGGGCGGGGCCATCAGCAGGACGCCGACGGCGACGAGCAGCGAGGAGACCACGAGAGGGCACCGTATCGGGCGGTCCCGGCCGGGCCCCGCACGAGCCTGGGAACGTCCTGGAACGGCCCCCTGCAGGGGCCCGCTCCGAGCCCGCGAGCGGTGGGGGGCAGGGGGTCCTTCTAGACTGGAGCCGTGCTGCGCATCGACCGCGCGACCTACGACGCCATCGTGGCCCACGCCCGGGAAGACCACCCGGACGAGGCCTGTGGCGTCGTCGCCGGCCCCGAGGGCAGCGACCGCCCCGAGCGATTCATCCCGATGCTCAACGCGGCGCGGTCGCCCACGTTCTACGAGTTCGACTCCGGAGACCTGCTCAAGCTCTACCGGGAGATGGACGACCGGGACGAGGAGCCGGTGGTCATCTACCACTCGCACACCGCCACCGAGGCGTACCCGTCGCGCACCGACATCAGCTACGCGTCCGAGCCCAACGCGCACTACGTGCTGGTCTCCACGCGGCACCACGGTGCGCAGACCGGGCTGGCCGGCGACGACGTCGAGTTCCGCAGTTTCCGCATCGTCGACGGCGAGGTCACCGAGGAGGACGTCGAGGTCGTCGAGTCCTACCTGTTCGGCCACTCGCCGACCACCGTCGTCTACGACTGAGGAACACCCCCCGTCCCCCCACGCCTCGCACGCTCGGCGCGGGACCCTGGACGGGGCCGGCCGACGGGGCTCAGGAATGCCCCGCGGCGACCGGGCGTTGCCCGACCAGACGCACGGCTCGCTGCCCATCAGCGGGCCCGCCACCCCCACATCCCGAGGAGATCAGCACGCCATGGCCATCGAGGTCCGGATCCCGACCATCCTGCGCACCCACACCGGCGGCAACAAGACCGTCGAGGGCACCGGGGACACCCTGGCCGCGCTCGTCGACGACCTCGACGCCAAGCACCCGGGCCTGAAGAACCGCCTGGTCACCGAGGACGGCAAGCTGCACCGCTTCGTCAACGTCTACGTCAACGACGAGGACGTCCGCTTCACCGGCGCGCTCGACACCCAGGTCAAGGACGGCGACTCGGTGACGATCCTCCCGGCGGTCGCCGGCGGCTGCTGAGCGCTCCGCTCGGCCCGCCCCCGCCCGTCTCCCGGAAGAGCACTCCCATGGCCCGCTTCGCCTCACTCGTCGACTCGCTCGGCAACACCCCGCTCGTGGGGCTGCCGAACCTGTCGCCGTCCCCTGACGTCCGGCTGTGGGCCAAGCTCGAGGACCACAACCCCACCGGCTCGATCAAGGACCGCGCGGCGATCTCGATGATCGAGGCGGCCGAGAAGGAGGGGAAGCTCAAGCCGGGCGACACCATCCTCGAGCCGACCAGCGGCAACACCGGGATCTCGCTGGCGATGGTCGCCCGCCAGCGGGGGTACCGGCTGATCTGCGTGATGCCGGAGAACACCTCGATCGAGCGGCGTCAGCTGCTGGAGATGTACGGCGCGCAGATCATCAGCTCCCCTGCGGCCGGCGGTTCCAACCAGGCCGTCGCCGTCGCCAAGGGGCTGGCCGCCGAGCACGACGACTGGGTGATGCTCTACCAGTACGGCAACCCGGCCAACGCCGAGGCGCACTACACCGGCACCGGCCCGGAGATCCTCGCCGACCTGCCCTCGATCACCCACTTCGTCGCCGGCCTGGGCACCACCGGCACCCTCATGGGGGTCTCCCGCTACCTGCGGGAGAAGAAGCCCGACGTCCGGGTGATCGCCGCCGAGCCGCGCTACGGCGAGCTGGTCTACGGCCTGCGCAACATCGACGAGGGCTTCGTGCCCGAGCTCTACGACCCGACGCTGCTGGACTCCCGGTTCAGCGTCGGGCCGCAGGACGCCGTCCGCCGCACCCGCCAGCTGGTGGAGCAGGAGGGCATCTTCGCCGGGATCTCCACCGGCGCGATCCTGCACGCGGCGCTGGGCATCGCCGACAAGGAGGTGGCGGCCGGGCGCAAGGCCGACATCGTCTTCATCGTCTGCGACGGCGGCTGGAAGTACCTCTCCACCGGTGCGTACGCCGGCACCCTCGAGGAGGCGACCTCCGCGCTCGAGGGTCAGCTCTGGGCCTGAGCCGGGTTCCGCTGTGGGTTTCGAACCGGGTCCTGCCGTGCCCTTCGGGCCGGGGCCTGCTGCGTGCCTCGAGCCGGGTCCTGCTCGGGGCGTGAGCCGCGTCTCCCGGCGACGCCAGCTAGCCTGACCTGCGTGTCTGGGGCGGCTGCGTGAGGCTCACCATCGTCGGGTGTTCGGGCAGCGGCCCCGGGCCGGCGTCCCCCGCGTCGTGCTACCTCGTCGAGCACGACGGGTTCCGGCTGCTGCTCGACCTCGGCAACGGCTCCTTCGGCGCGCTGCAGGCCCTGGCCGACCCGGCCACCGTCGACGCGGTCTTCCTCTCCCACCTGCACGCCGACCACTGCCTCGACGTCGCGCCCTTCGTGGTCTGGCACCGCTACTCGGGCCGGTCCTCCCGCCAGCTGGTGCCCATGTACGCCCCGGTGGGCGCCGAGCGCCGGCTGGCCCTGGCCTACGACTCCGACGGCGAGGGGCTCACCGACGTCTTCGACTTCGTGCCCGTCGGCGCCGGGCAGCTGGAGCTGGGGCCGTTCGAGGCGGAGCTGGCCCGCACCGCGCACCCGGTCGAGTGCTACGCCATCCGGCTCACCGCGGGCGGCCGGTCACTGGTCTACACCGGGGACACCGGCGCCAGCGCGGCCGTCGTCGAGCTGGCCCGCGGCGTCGACGTCCTGCTGGCCGAGGCCGCGCACCCCGACGTCCCGGACCTGCCCCCGGCGCTGCACCTCACCGGCCGGGAGGCGGGCGAACACGCCGCCGCGGCGGACGTCGGCCGGCTGCTGCTCACCCACGTGCCCGCGTGGGTCGACCGCGACGCGCAGCTGGCCGACGCGCGCGCGGTGTTCGCGGCGAGCGAGCTCGTGCAGCCCGGCGCCACGTACGACGTCTGAGCGGGGACCCGTCCCGGGTCGCACTTGCCCGGGCGGGTCGGTCCGGGCACGGTGGGCCGGGTGGTGGACGACGAACGCGACGGCGTGCGGCTGACCAGCCTGGATGCACCGCTGGGTGACGGGCTGGAGGTCACGAAGGGCGACCTCGTCGAGCACCTCGACGCGTTCGCCGACCGGCTGGTGCCGCAGCTGGCCGGGCGCCCGCTGTCGGTGAAGCGCGTCCGGCCCGGCCAGGAGCCGTTCATGCAGCGCAACGTGGCCAAGGGCGCGCCGGAGTGGGTGCGGACGGTCGCCGTCTGGTCCACCGGAGCGCACCGCGAGGTGCACCAGGTCCTCTGCGACGACCGCCGGACCCTGCTGTGGCTGGCCAACCAGCGGGCCGTGGAGTTCCACGTGCCCTTCGTCCGGGCCGGTGAGACCGAGCCGACCGGGATCGTGCTCGACCTCGACCCGCCCGAGGACGCCGGGTTCGACGTCGTCGTCCGCGCCGCCGAGCTGGTGCGCCGGGCCCTGGCCGACTCCGGGCTGGCCGGTGCGGTCAAGACCAGCGGCTCCAAGGGCGTGCACGTCGTCGTTCCGGTGCGCGGGGCGCGGGCGGACGACGCGGCGGCGGCGACCCGGGCGCTGGCGGTGCGGGCCGAGCGGCTCGACCCCGAGCTCGCCACGACCGCCTACATCAAGGCCGACCGGCACGGCCGGGTCTTCCTCGACTCCACCCGGTCCTACTCGTCGACGATCGTGGCGCCCTACAGCCCGCGCATCCGGCCCGGCCTGCCCGTGTCGGCCCCGGTGGCGTGGGCGGACCTCCCGGCCGCCCGCGCCGGCGAGCCCACCGTGCGGACGGCGGCGGAACAGCTGGGGGACGGAGACCGGTGGGCCGAGCTGCTGCCCGAGCCGCAGGAGCTGCCGGCCGACCTGGTCGCCGAGGGGCACACCATCCCGGTGGCCCGGGTGCAGGCGATGCACGAGGGCCGGCGGCGGGCGCGGGCCCATCGCGCGGAGGGTGGGGACTGACGGTTCCGCGCTCCCTCCACAGCCGAGGGCGCCGTCCACAGCCGGACCCGCCGTGGCCCGCACGGGCACCGACCGCCGGCGCAGGCTGCCGGCATGACGATCGATCCGCAGACCACCGCCTGGCTCGACCAGGAGGACGCCCACCTCGCCGGGGTGATCCGGGCGCACCGCTGGGCCGTGACCCACGTGTGGCCGGGCGAGGACGGCGAGGGGCCGTCGTTCGGCTACACGGTCGGGCTGTTCGGCCTCGGCCACCCGGAGAAGGTCGTCGTCGGGCTGGACGCCGACACCACGCACGCGATGCTGCAGCGGGTCGCCGGCGAGGTCGCCGCCGGCCGCGACCTCGTCCCCGGCGAGCTGCTGACCTGGGGCGACCGGGTGAGCGCGCTGTTCGTCGAGGCGTGCCCGAACCCCGGCGAGGTGCTGTTCGCGGCCAACCGCTTCTACCGGAGGCCGCCGGAGCACTCCGTTCCCGCCAACCAGCTGGCCTGGGCGCACAGCGACGGCAGCTTCCCGTGGGAGCCCGGCTACCCGTGCGGCCCCGGCTGCCAGCCGCGACCGGGGTCGTGGCGGGCGTGAGCGGGTCCGCCCGCCGCGAACCCGCTTCTCGCTTCCCGCGGCGGCCGCCATGACGGCCGCGCGCCCGCCATGACGGCCGCGCGCCCGTGCTGCCGGCCGTGGCGCCGGCCGTCGTCCGGCCGGGCCGAGGGGTCAGGCGAGGCCGAGGTCCCGGCGCAGCTTGGCCACGTGCCCGGTGGCCTTCACGTTGTAGGCGGCCTTCTCGATGCGGCCCTCGGCGTCCACGACGAAGGTCGACCGGATCACGCCGATCACCTCCTTGCCGTACAGCTTCCGGGGGCCGTACGCGCCGTAGGCCTTGAGCACCTGCTTGTCGACGTCGGAGACCAGGGTGATGCCCAGGCCCTCCTTCTCGCGGAAGCGCAGCAGCTTCTCCGCGGGGTCCGGCGAGATGCCGATGATGTCCAGCCCCGCCTCGGCCAGCTCCCCGGCGGCGGCGGTGAAGTCGACCGCCTGGGTGGTGCAGCCCGGGGTCAGCGCGGCGGGGTAGCAGTAGACGATCACCCGGCGCCCGCGGTGGTCGGCGAGCGACACCGGGTTGCCGTCCGCGTCGGGCAGCGTGAACTCCGGTGCCGGGTCCCCGGGGGCCAGGCGGACGGGGGCCGTGTCGATGCCGTTGGCGGTGTCGGTCATGCCCGGCATCCTGCCCTGTCCGGCCGACGGGTCTCCACGGGGAGCACCCCGGACGGACCAGCCCCCGGGACGCCTGAGGGGCGTTCCCGCTGGTCGGCGCGGCGAGCCGTGGACGTGCTCCTGGTCACACCGTCCTCTAGAGTGCCCGTCCGGTGGGGCGCTCGCCCGCGGCCACCGGCAACCCCCGAGATCCTGGAGGAGATCCCACATGACCCGGTTCGTCCTGGTGCACGGAGCGTTCGGCGGTGCCTGGTGCTGGGAGCCGGTGGCCGTCGCGCTGCGGCAGCGGGGGCACTCGGTCGTGGCGGTCGACCTGCCCGGGTCCGGCGCCGACCGCACGCCCGTCGACCAGGTGACCCTCGACGCCTACGCCGAGCGGGTGTGCGCCGCACTGACGGCGGACCCGGAGCCGGCCGTCCTGGTCGGGCACAGCATGGGCGGGGTGGTCATCACCCAGGCGGCGTCCCGGTGCCCGCAACAGGTCAGCCGGCTGGTGTACGTCGCCGCCTTCCTCCCGCGGGACGGGGAGAGCCTCAAGGCGCTCACCGAGCTGCCCGAGGGCGCGGGGGACGGCGTGCAGAGCAACATGACCGTGAGCGGCGAGCCGCCCGTCGCGGAGATGTCCCCGCAGGCGGCCCGCGAGGTCTTCTACGGGCACTGCACGGACGAGCAGGCGGACTGGGCGCTGCAGTTCCTCGGCCCCCAGCCAGTGCTGCCGTTCGTCACGCCGGTCGCGCTCGACCCGGCCGTGGCCGACGTCCCCCGGCGGTACGTCCTGTGCACCGCCGACCGGGCCATCCCGCCGGCCCTGCAGCGCCGGATGATCGAGGCCAGCCCGTGTGAGGAGGTCCTCGAACTCGACGTCGACCACTCTCCCTGGCTGTCGGCGACCAAGCCGCTGGTCGACTTCCTGGAGCGCTGACCCGAGCCCGGGGCTCCTGGCTCGACCCCGTCAGCCGGGCAGGAAGGACAGCCGCACCTGTCGCTGCGGGTTGTCGGTGTTGGTGTCGACCAGGCAGATCCGCTGCCAGGTGCCCAGCTCCATGCGCCCCCGAAGCACCGGCACGGTGGCGTGCGGGGGGACGAACGCCGGCAGTACGTGGTCCCGGCCGTGGCCCCGGCTGCCGTGCCGGTGCCGCCAGCGGTCGTCGCGGGGGAGCAGTTCGTCGAGCTGGGCCAGCAGGTCCTCGTCGCTGCCGGAGCCGGTCTCGATGATCGCCACCCCCGCCGTCGCGTGGGGCACGAAGACGTGCAGCAGGCCGTCGGCCTCGCTCCGCACGAACTCGGCGCACTCGTCGGTGAGGTCGACGACGGCCGGCACCCCGCCGGTCCGGACCGCTCGCAGCTCCGATCGCATGCCGGTGATCCTGCCGGGCGGCGGAGGTGACCGCGCGCGGCGCACTACTGTCGGAGCACGTGACGGCGATCCCCGGGAAGACCCGCCCCGACGGCCGGGCGGCCGACCAGCTCCGCCCCGTGACGATCACCCGCAACTGGCTCGACCACGCCGAGGGCTCGGTGCTGGTGGAGTTCGGGCGCACCCGCGTGCTGTGCGCCGCGAGCGTCACCGAGGGCGTGCCCCGCTGGCGCAAGGGCTCGGGCCTGGGCTGGGTCACCGCGGAGTACGCGATGCTGCCGCGGGCCACCCACACGCGCAGTGACCGGGAGTCGGTCAAGGGGCGCGTCGGCGGCCGCACCCACGAGATCAGCCGGCTGGTCGGGCGCTCGCTGCGGGCCTCGATCGACCTGGCCGCGCTGGGGGAGAACAGCATCGCGATCGACTGCGACGTCCTCCAGGCCGACGGCGGCACCCGGACCGCGGCCATCACCGGCGCCTACGTCGCGCTGGCCGACGCCGTCTCCTGGCTCGCCGACCGCAAGAAGCTGGCGAAGAAGACCGCGATCGTGCAGTCGGTCGCCGCGGTCAGCGTCGGCGTCGTCGACGGGCAGCCGCGGCTGGACCTCGCCTACGAGGAGGACGTGCGGGCCGGCACCGACATGAACGTCGTCTGCACCGGCGACGGGAGCTTCGTCGAGGTGCAGGGGACCGCCGAGAACGGCGTCTTCGACCGGGCCACCCTCGACGCGCTGCTGGACCTGGCCGTCGGCGGCTGCGCCGAGCTGACCCGCGTCCAGACCGCGGCCCTGGCGGGGGCCGCCCGGTGAGCACCCGGCTGCTGCTGGCCACCCGCAACCCGGGCAAGCTCGCCGAGCTGCAGCGGCTGCTGGAGACCGCCGTCCCCGGGGTGACCGTGGTCGGCCTGCGCGACGTCGAGGACTACCCGGAGGCGCCCGAGACCGGTGCCACCTTCGCGGAGAACGCGCTGCTCAAGGCGCGGGAGGCGGTGCGCTACACGGGTCTGCCCGCGGTGGCCGACGACTCCGGGATCGCCGTGGACGCGCTCAACGGGATGCCCGGCGTGCTCAGCGCGCGCTGGTCGGGCCGGCACGGCGACGACGACGGGAACACCGCGTTGCTGCTGGGCCAGTTGGCCGACGTGCCCGACGAGCGGCGGGGAGCGGCGTTCGTCTGCGCGGCCGCGCTCGTGACCCCCGAGGGTGCCGAGCGGGTGCTGGAGCGCACCTGGCGGGGGCGGGTCGCCCGGGACAAGCGCGGCACGAACGGGTTCGGCTACGACCCGGTGTTCGTCCCCGAGGGGCTCGAGCTCACCGCGGCCGAGCTGGCCCCGCAGGAGAAGGACGCCCGCAGTCACCGAGGCCAGGCCTTCGCGGCACTGGTCCCGCTGGTCGCCGAACTCCTCGGGCGCGCCTGACCGGCCGCCTCCGGTCGTCGTTCACCGGCTGGCGACCCACTCGACGAACCACAGCGAGAACGACGCGATCGCCGGCGGGAAGGCCAGCACCAGGAAGGCGGCCATCGCGCGGTCGCCGCGGAAGGCGATCCGGCGTCCGGGCCCCTTGGGGCGGTGCCGGCCGGTGATCGGCAGCGGCGTCCGGGCGACGGCGGCCTCCTGGTCGGCGGTCAGCGCGACCGAGCGGGCCGCCTGCCAGGCCTCCACCCGCGTCCAGCCGGTGGAGAACCCGCAGAGTACGGCCAGTGCCGCGGCACCGGCGAGCACCGACGGCAGGCCGACCACCCCGAGCACGACCAGGCCGGCGGCGGCGGCCCCGGCGGTGAAGCCGGCGACGGTGACCGCGGCCAGCACGAACACCGCGCCGAACGCGACCATGAGGATGACGTAGCCGGGCAGCATGGTCTCCAGCCACGACCGGCCGAGCAGCTGCATGAGCGGGACCTCGGCGGCCAGGACCACCGCGCAGACGGTGAACACCCGCCGCAGCGACACCCGCGGCGGCGTGACCGCCCAGTCGGCCCGCGTGCGGGGGGCGGACAGGATCGTGCTCACGCGTGCACCTCCGGGGTCGCGACGTCGTCCTGGGCCACGTCCCGCCACGGCACCTGCCGGGCGGCTGCGGTTGCGGCGTGCCGCCCCGAGCCGGCCGGCACGGGGGCCTGCTCGCGGGCCGGCGCGGCGGCCGCGCCGACGGGCCCGCCCTGGACGTGGGCGGACAGGCCGTGCTGGGTCTTCTCCCAGTAGAACGGCTTGGTCAGCAGCTGCCAGGCGGCCTTGTACGAGGCGATCGAGTGCAGCAGCCAGTACAGCGGCGACAGCAGCGCGAAGGGCACCAGGCCGTAGCTGCGGCGCTTGAAGCCGGCCAGCAGCGACAGGTAGATGATCACGCCGTTGCCGAAGAGCAGGTTGGCCAGGCTGACCAGCGTCAGCCACTCCGGCAGCGCCGGGACGACCGCGCCGGGGAACAGCAGGTCGGTCAGGAACAGCAGGTACAGCCACGGGGTGGCCAGGAACATCAGCGGCGTGCCGCCGATGAGCAGCGCGAAGCCGAGGGTCTGCCGCAGGCCGACGGTGCGCACCAGGCGCAGCGGGTGGCGGGTGTGCACCAGGACCGTCTGCATGTAGCCCTTGATCCAGCGGCTGCGCTGCCGGATCCAGTTGCCGACGGCCATGTTGGCCTCTTCGTAGGTCGTCGAGTTGACGACCGCGACGCGGTGCCCCCGCGCCGAGGCGCGGATGCCCAGGTCGGCGTCCTCGGTGACGTTGAAGGGGTCCCAGCCGCCGAGCTGGCGCAGCAGGTCGGTGCGGAAGTGGTTGCTCGTGCCGCCCAGGGGGATGGGCAGCCGCAGCTTGTCCAGGCCGGCCAGGGTGTAGTCGAACCAGGACGAGTACTCGAGCGTGAACATGCGGGTGAGCAGGTTCTCCCGCGCGTTGAAGTAGTTCAGCGCGGCCTGCACGCACACAAGGTCCTCGCCGCCCTTGCGGAAGGCGATCAGCGCCTTCTTCAGCTGGTCGGGGTCGGGGCGGTCCTCGGCGTCGTAGATGACGACGAACTCGCCGCGGGCGAACGCCAGGCCGACGTTGCACGCCCGGGGCTTGGTCTTGGGCAGCGAGTGCGGGACGACGACGATGCGCACCAGGTCCGGCGGGGCGGCGGCCAGGGCGGCGCTGAGCGTCTCCGGGTCGTCCTCCTCCAGCAGGAGCAGGATCTCCAGCTTCTCGCGGGGGTAGTCCAGCGCGGCGAGGTTGCGCATGAGCAGGCCGACGATGCCCGCCTCCTTGTAGACCGGCACGAGGATCGTGTACCGCGGCAGGTCGGTGTCCCGGAGCGCGGCGACCTCGGCGTCGGTCACCTGCTCGACGGTCTCGTAGGCGGTGCCGACGGTGCTGATCAGCGCCTTGGTCCCGACGGCGAGGGCGACGGCGACGTTCACCGTGGCGACCAGCCAGAACATCGTGGTGGAGAACCACAGGGCCGCGCTGACCAGCGTGCCGACGGCGACGGTCACACCGAGCGCGACCTGCGGCCAGACGAACACCTTGGACGCCGACTCGTCGGGGCGCCGCTCGGCCAGCGAGCGGACCGCGTCGTGGACGAGCTCCTCCCGCCAGACGGTGCGCAGCGCGCGCTGCACGTCCCAGTCGGTGGTGACCACCTGGCGCACCCGCGGGATGCCGGTGCGGGCCACGACCTCCTGGGCGACGTGCGCCGAGGGCCGGCCGGCGGTGGCGACGACGACCTGAAGTTCCCCGTCGGGGGCCTGCTCCACCTGCAGGGGCACCCACACCTCGCGGGCGAGCATCGCCGACGGGAACAGGCGCGCCAGGTCGGCGTCCACCTCGACCGGGTCGACGAAGGCCATGTCCGCGCCCCACACCTCGGCGAGGGCCACGTAGAGCTGGCGGCGGGTCACCAGGCCGCGGGCGAGCAGCACCGCGCCGAGCGGCTCGCCGACGCGCTCGTGCTGGCGGAGGGCGTCGAACAGCTGCGTCTCGGTGAGGACGCCCTGCTCGACCAGGACGTCACCGAGCCGGCGCTCGGGCTGCGGCAGGACCGCGCCGGGGGCCGGGCTGGCGGAGGTGCTGCCGACGGGGGCCGGCTGCGGGGACAGGGTCGTCACGAGGAGGTCGTCGGCACGCCGGCGGCCGAGGTCAAACCGGCCGGCCCGCGGCATCACCCGGAGGGGGGAGGGTCAGCGTGGGGTGGGGGAGAAGCCCAGCCAGTCGAGCAGCTCGCCGTCGGCGTCCGGGTCCCAGGCGCCGGGGTCGTCGGCGCGCAGGGCCGCGCGGGCGCGGTCGACCAGGCCGGTGAGCGTGCCGGGGGCGCGGTGGCGGGCCGGTCGCGGGCGGAGGGTGTCGGGGCGCAGGAGGGTCACGGACACCGGTGTCGGCAGGCCGCGGCCGGTGGCGGAGGCCGGGGCGGGCAGGAGGACCCGATCGGGGGACCGGTGTCGCCCGGGCGGGCTCCCCCCGCCGGGTGACCCGGCGTGGGCTCGACCCGGCGGCAGGCCCCGCCTGAGTGCGGGAGGGCGGAGTCGAACCCCCACGCCCGAAGGCACCAGATCCTAAGCCTGGGGACTGGATGCGGCCGGAGGAATCCAGGCGCTCGCCTCGCGGTTCCCTGAACAGCGAGGATGTGCTCGCCGCGCGCCAGACGCACGACGGCGGGATACCTGCGCCCGGCATCGCAAGACAGCTCGGCGTGAGCAAGGCCACCGTATACCGCGCGCTTTTCTTAGGCGCGCTGGTGAGCTGATGCCGGGCTCGACGCCTGTTGGCTCCTAAGCTGGCGGCTGAGATGGGGGACTCGTTGCGCCCCCGCCAGCCTCGTCCGTCATTGAAGGGCCCCGCGCCCGCGTGCAACAAGCAGTCCTGTCGTACGTGTCCTGTCTACTGCTTCGGGAGCGCCTCGGCGGGACAGGCCGGGCCGGCACGGGCCAGTAGAGAGGTCATAGCGGTGCAGCGAGGCCAGACAGTGCAAGCCGTATTCTGCGTCAAGCAGGACGTGGAAACGCGAGACGATATTCACCTAGCCGTACTGGAGCTGGAGGGACTGCTGGGGAAGCGCCCGGTGCCGCTCTCCCAGGCTAACGGCGTAGGGAGCCTTTCTGGTGCGGCTATCGCGGCCGGCATCCCAGAGGATCACCTGCTCGCGGGGGCGGTCCCCGTAGGCGTAGAGCCCGAGTTGGTCCGTCGACTTGGCATGATCAGCCAGTATTTCGTCCAGGATGGCGGAACCACTCGGTCCGTCGTAATGCACCAGACAGAGTACGAGTTCGGGGCCGGTGCGACCGGTAAGGCAGCGACTACCGCTGCGGGTGGGAGTCGCAGGAAGAACGAGTACCTCACGCACAACTGGCATAAGTACAAGGCCAAGTTCTTCCCGCGGATGGCTCGGGCGCTGATCAACGCTACGACCCCGAATGGGGTCGTTGGGGATCCGTTCGTTGGCAGCGGCACCCTGAATGTCGAAGCCAGCTTGATGGGTCTGGCCAGCGTTGGGCTGGACATCGACCCGCTGTCGGTAGAGATATCCAACTGCAAGCAACTCGGCTTGACGGTGGATGTTAATGTGGCGGATAAGGCGCTTCGGCACCTTCAAGATTCACTACAGGTCTTTGGGTCTGGCTCTCTGTTCAATGAGGTTGACCTGCGCGAAGACATCATGCCCGGCACGGCCACCTTGCCGGAGTTCATCGGACGGAAGCTGGACCGGCCTGTCCGAGATGACATCGAAGCGGACCTGTTCCGGCTCCGGTCGATTATCGCGGCACATCCTGACGAGACAGGCCGTCGCCTGCTCAAGTTGGCACTGAGTCATGCGCTCGCCACCAAAGTCTCGCTTCGATGGATGGGAACCGGTGACAATCGATTTGCACTATCCATCGCCGTGCGGTCCCTGGATAGAATCATGCTGGCGCATATGGCTAAATTGGTCGGCGGGGTGGAGCAACGGGATCGCCTGATAGGAACCGGGGCTCTGGAGCCGGGCATGCTCGGGCGCGCGGACATCTCCCTCGGGGATGCTCGCTCGATTCTGTGGGCCGACGAGAGCTTGGCCGGCGTGGTGACAAGCCCTCCCTACCTTCCGGCGGCGTCTGGCCGGGAGACGTACCTCCGGAGCCGGGCCTGCTCCCTAACCGGCACAGGTCTGCTTACCGAACAAGAGATCCTCACTCGGGAGACCGAGATGGTCGGGAGCATCCTTCGTGGCGCCGACCCAGCAAGCCGGGGACTGCCTCCGAGCGTTCGTGAGCTTGTGGAGTGGATGCTGCCTCAGCGCGCGAGGAAGCCCAAGGCTTTGCCGACGGCCGCCTACTTTCTCGATATTGCCGCTTCGCTCAAGGAAATCGGTCGGGTGCTGCAGTCAGGGGGGCGGCTCGCCATGGTCTTGAGCGCTGAGCATGTGTTCTACGACCTCGTGAGTCGGAATATCGTCAGGGTTCTGGACATGCCCGCGATCGTCGAGCAACTTATCGCCGACCCGGTCAATGAAATCCCATTGAGGATCGACGAAGTAGTTCGCATCCAGTTGCCAAAGATGGACTATGCTGCACGCCCGGCGTCGAAGGGTAATTACTCTGAGGCGATCTTGATCGCACAGAAGACGTAGCACGGAGCGGGGCCTGCCGGGTGCTTCCGGCAGGCCCCGCTACGTTCAATCGTCCTCGTCGCTCTCGTCGCCGGCGAACAAGTCGTCAATCAAGACTTCGGTGTTGACCGAATCGTCCGGATACGGCTCGTTGACGAGTGGAAGAAGCGCCTCGACCTGAGCGTCGTTGATGATGTTGCGACTTAGGCCGTAGATGGCGTCAAGGAGCCAGACTGATTCTTGACCCGGCCACGTCATTCTCACGCTGGCAAGTGGTTGTAGGTAATGCTCATGGTGCGTCTCAGCGAAAAGGTTGCCGAAGAGTACCGTCTTGACCGCTTGCATGCGGCACCCCTTTTTTAAGCGATCAAATAGCATCGCCTGAGCGAAGCCCTTCTTGATGTCATCCGTGCGGTCGATGCCCGGCAGGCTCTTGGTGTTGTCGACCCGCAGTTGGATGCGCCTGCCGGACGCATCGGTGGTCTCAATGTTCCCGCAACCGAATCGGTGCCACCGGGTCGAGGGCCGCTCAAGGTTGAAGCTGCGGTAGCCTTCCAAGTGCTGTTTCCAAGCCCCCAAGATAAGGTCGACAGCATTTGCGTCCTGCGCGATGGCAAGAAAATCCTCGAAGGGCCAAATGTCCGAGGTAGGGGGATGAAGGGCTAAGGTTGCAGGGCCGCCTTCTGCGGCGCCGATAAAAAGGCCCCAGTCGCGTGAGTTCGCAGGTTCCTCAACCCAGAGGTGCTCTTCGGCGAGAGGGTCGCACATTGCGACGATCGGAAAGGCCACCAGGGGACTGGCCTTAATCTCCCCCAGCAAGAGAAGTCTGTCGGTCGAGATGACCATGTCAAACTCGCCCCGGTGTCCGCCGCCAGCGGCAAAGTGTGCTGGCTCACCGACAAGGTGCTCGACCAGGAGGCGGATGATGAATGCGCCAAAATCGCCAATCATGCGTCCCCCCGGACGGCTCAGTAGGGCTCCGTGGGCGTATCGCCTGTTGCCCTTGATCGTCGCGCCGGGTAGATAGCAGGATTTGGGAGCGACGCCATCCGCTACGCATCGCGGGCACATCCAAACGTATGGGAAGAAGGCTTCCGAAGAAGCGCCGTCCTCGTGTGGGTGAACAATCGCGTGCGATACTACAGAGCCTGTCTCGGCGTCTCGGATCTGCTGTGCGTAGAGCCCAGACATCAGGAAATCAAAGAGGGCCGGCAGGGTGATTCGTTGGTCTGAGTGTTGCGAACCTCGGGCCGATTCAAGCCAAGAGTCGATGATTCGTTCGAGAAGTTCGACCGTCCGTCTCGGAGACGCGAAGGGTAGCGAACCCGAAAGATCGCCCGGTCGCGTGAATGATGTGTTTTCATAGAGGGCTCTGGCAAGCACCTGGTGAGCTGCACAGCCGGACCTGTGGACGCAATCGGTGCACGGGTTGGGGGGTGTCGGACCTCTCGACGGCCTTGGGTTAGACGCCACCCCGGCCCCCTGGACCGCTGCCTTGGTTTCGTCTGCTGCGCTCCGCAATGCCTGACGCTCTGAGGCCGCGGAGATCCTTGTTCGCTCGCTCTCGGGCCATTAGTTCCGCTGGGTCCGGGTGGCCAGCGATCTTGCGTTGATTCTCGACCTCCTCTTCGTAGGTCAACATCGCATAGTCGAGCACGCCAGTTGACAGGATTATCTCGCCGCTTCGGACGACGTGGTAGCGGCCATCGTCGGGCACGTCCGGGGTGCCCTGCCGGACCGCGACGGGGTAGCGTCGGTGAGCCTTTTCGTACGGCACAACGTCCTCCTTGCCTCTGGATGGAACCTACCCCGGCAGGGCAGCGATCCTGAGCAGGTGGTCCCAGCTGCGTTGCGAAGGCGCCGGCCTGCGTGGGCAGTGCACCGCCTGCTTGGGGCCGCTGATCCGACTTGGGAGCGGCTGCAGGTTCTCGGTGAAGGTGGGTATGTGGCCTGAAGGTTCTCCTGGGTGGCCGCACCGTTGCGGACGCCACACCCGCGGTCTGCGGGCGGTCGGACCGGTGTGGAGCCTTTGCGCACTCGGTGTTCAGCGAGATTGCTGATTTGCCGCGCACTCTCGAAGTCTTGCCGTGGGCGCGCACCAAGTCGGAAGCCAAGGTGGAGCTTACTCAAAATGTGGGACGAACTCTTCGCACGCCTAGTCCGCTAGGCCCTAGTCATCATGACAGGTGGCCAGAGTCACTTGACCTGCTTCCCGAGGCCGTCGTAGTAGAGGGTAAGCCGTGAGCCTCATTCCGCCGACCGAGCGGCCTTAGGGCCCGTCGAGATGCTCGACGTCTACCTTTCACGACGGGCCCGCGGCTCTTCTCGCTGCGGCTACAGAGCTGCCATTCTGGATGATCGCCGTGTGTGTCGACGAGGATGAAGATACATACCTTTCTGTATCTGATGGTGAGCAAGAAGCGATTCTCGGCCTTAAGGTGGGGCGCCATCAATCTCCGTGAGGGATTGTCGATTCTTCTGCTAGGGTTTGGGTCGCTCTCGCCGACTTCGCCGAAGATGACCCCGACAACCAGGTGGCCCGCGTGGGGCCGGCAGACATCCCTGACGAGTGGCTACCGTTACCCGATGCGCACATCGGAATCGCAACTGAGACGCGGCCGGCTTTCACCTTTCAAGAGCTGATTTGTGACGGTACTGATGGTCTTCGCATGGCGGGTGGGACTGAACTGCATTCGAGCGGGGCGACCATCACGGAACTGCCCCTTCGGGACGTGGGCCGGATTGCGGAGTCCTTGCATCGACTTCACTTCTGTCGCAGAAGAGTTGAGCCGAAAATACTCGCTGTTGGCGATCGAGTCTGCGTCGGCTTCCTCGGCCGCAGACTCTTCCGGCGAGCGTTCACTGGATGAGCCTTCGTTTTAGCCTCCGACGTCCGAATGCGGCTCGTCATGGTTTGGCTCTGCGTCGAATCGGCCGTCGAGCGGTTGCGACGAACAATCGATCGAAGTCTCAGCGGAAAGTCGGGAGCATCTCTTGCGGGAGGACTCACGGACGGTAGCCATCAGGCCTTACGGCGTACAACGTCAAGGTGCGAGAACCAAGCGGAGATCTCCCTGGGCATGCGAAAGAGCATCTCCGCCTTTCCATTGGCTCCGGGAGAGGGCTGCTGCCAAGCCTCGATGGGTCGGCGCTTCCTTCCGAGTAGGCCAGCCGTGACGCGACTTTATCGGGCAGGCGCGCTACCGAGAGCCGGACAACCGGGCCCCCGCCGGTGAACAGGCCTTCGCCACCAAGGTGGAGGCAGACCGCTAACTGACCGACGTGGAGCATGCCCTGCACCGAGGGACCTGGGCGGACCCGAAGCTGCGCGGGCAGACGCTCGGTGACTACGCCGACGGGTGGCTGGCCTACCATCCCTCGCTATCCGAACGCGGGTGCTGTACGGCGACCTCCTGTGACTGCACATCAAGCCGCGACTCGTCGGGATGCCGCTCGGCTCGGCCACTCCGGCTGACGTACTGCGGTGGTACAAGGGCGGGTCGGAGGGCACGGGGAAGTCGAGCCCGCCAGGCGCATGGACTGCTGCGTTCCGTCCTCGGCACGGCTGTTCGGGGATGGGCTACTGGCGTTCAATCCCTGCCAGATCAGCAGGGCCGGTACGACGAGGAACCCCGAGCGGCCCTACATGAGCCACGAGCATGCCCGCTCACTTGTGGAGGCCTGCTAAGCCACGCGACCGTCGCCGGGCCGGTGACGCTGCTCGCTCACCTGAGGCTGGGTGAGCTGCTGGCGCTGCGTCGGGCGGACGTCGACCTGGAAACGGGGGTGCTGCTCGTCAGGCACGCCGTCACGCACACCAGGGCGTGGCCAGTCGTCAAGGCACCAAGACGGGGCCGGCTCGGACCGTCGTCCTACCGCCGGAGGGGCTGGAAGCTCTACGGATTCACATGGCCGACACCTTCGCGCTGCCCTCCGCGCCGCTCTTCTTGCACCCCGAACGGCCGGCCCTTGTCGTGCGAGCACGTGCGGTCGGCCGGGGAGGCCGCGCGTTCCCGGGCGGGCATCCCGGACTACCACTGGCACGACCTGCGGCACGCCGTCTGACCTGGTACGCGCAGGGGGCGCCACCCTTCGCGAGCTCAGGCAGCGCGGTGGACACAAGACCAGCTCCGCGGCGCTGATCTGCCAGCAAGCTGCCGAGGGCGCGCAAGGCAATGCTGGCCGGGCGGCTCACACTTAGGCCAGCGGTCTCTACCCCCGCAGAGGACACGGCTATGTAGTGGCATGCCCGCTGCGGAGCAAGCGAAGTAGGGACGGCTGGCCGCGCATTCGCCTAGGTCCAACCTTGAGTGCGGGAGGGGGGAGTCGAACCCCCACGCCCGAAGGCACCAGATCCTAAGTCTGGCGTGGCTGCCGTTACACCACTCCCGCGCGGGTGCCGAGTCTAGGAGGCGGTGGCGGGGGAGCAGTCCCGGCCACGCGGGGTCGCCCGTGCGGGTGGCCCCGGCCCGACGGGAACGCGCTGGTTCACGCGCCGTCTGGCAGGCTGTCGCCCGTGCCTCGCGACCCTCGACAGATCCAGCTGGAGATCGACGCCGCCCGTGAGTCCCTGGCGGCCACCCTCGACCAGCTGGTCTACCGGAGCAGCCCGCAGCGCCTCAAGGCCAAGGGGCAGGCCGCCGCCCAGTCGTTCCTGCAGACGCCGGCCGGCATGGCCGTCGTCGGCGGGTTCGGCCTGCTGATGACGCTGGTCATCGTGCAGAAGGTCCGGCACCGCAACGGCTGACGTGCGCGGCCCGCGGCCCGACCCGGTCGGTCCGGGGCAGGAGTCGGTCTGGGACTACCCCCGCCCGCCCTCGGCCGAGGTGACGGGGCGGCGGATCGTGGTCGAGCTTGGCGGCCGGGTGCTGGCCGCGACCGACCGGGCGGTGCGGGTCTGCGAGACCAGCCACCCGCCGGTCTACTACGTCCCCCGCGAGGACGTCGCCGACGGCGTCCTGCAGCGGGCGGCGGGCTCCTCCCTGTGCGAGTGGAAGGGCGCCGCCACCTACTGGGACGCCGTCGTCGACGGCCGCCGGGTTGCGGCCGTCGGTTGGTCCTACGAGGACCCGGCCCCGCGGTACGCGCTGCTCCGCGGGGCGATCGCCTTCTACCCGGGCCGCGTCGACCGGGCGCTGGTCGACGGCGAGCCCGTCCGCGCCCAGGCCGGCGGCTTCTACGGCGGCTGGATCACCGACGAGGTCGCCGGCCCCTTCAAGGGGGAGCCGGGGACTCTCGGCTGGTGAGTCAGGACGCCGTCGGCCGCGCGTTCTCGACCAGCGGCATCACGACGACCTCGAGCACCCGGTCGACGTACTCGTCGTCCACCGGCTCGCCGGTGAGTAGCCACCGCTGCACGATGAGCGCGCTGGTGGCCTCCGCCGTGACCGACTGCGCCAGGCCGGGGCCGACCTCGCCGCGGGCCTCGGCGCGCGCCCACATGTCGGCGTAGACCCGCCGCCAGACGGCCAGTGGACCGTTGCGGAAGGCCTCGACCAGCGCCGGCTGGTACTGCATGGCCGGCAGCAGCGACCGGATGGCGGCCCCGGCGGGGCTCTGGGTGGCCTCGGCGACCACGTGCATCATCGCGCGGAGGTCGCCCTCGATGCTGCCGGTGTCGGGCGGGGCGGCGACGAACTGGTTGAGGTCGGAGATCGTGTCGACGACCAGGTCCTGCTTGGTCCGCCAGCGACGGTAGATCGTCGCCTTGCCGACGCCGGCCTCCGCAGCGACAGCGTCCATCGTCAGCGCCCCGTAACCGACCTCGGCCAGCAGGCGCAGGATGGCCGCCCGGATCACGCCGTCCCGGCTGGGGTCCCGGGGACGGCCACCCCGGGTGGAGCGAGACGCGTCAGTCATGTGGAGAGCGACCATGGGGTTGACCTTAGACATTCAAGTTGGTGACGGCCGACAGGCATGCAACGTGTGCGTTCAGGATCCGGTTCCGGCACGGGATCGGGACGCCAGCGCGCCTGTGCGGGGGCGCGCGCCCGCTGGGTCATCCTGCAGGGGTGGCGAGCACCCTCCCCGGAGCCCGGCGACGGGAGTACTGGCACGTCCCCGGCCACGCGAACCGCGTCCTCCTGGGCAGCACGGACGAGCACCTGCTGGCGGCGGTGGCCCGCGCCGCGCGGGCGCTCGGGCTGTCGGTGTCGGCGGCGACGGACCTCCTCGACCTCACCGACGAGGAGGGTGAGCGCGGCATCGAGCGGCTGTTCCGGCGGCTGGCCCGCGAGCTGACCACCGCCGAGGCCGACGGGGTGCGGGTGGTGACCGACCCCCCGGCGGAGCGGAGCGCGCTCACCGCCCGGCTGCTGACCGCACCCCCGCTCGGCGTGGAACTCGCCCGCCGCGGCGTGACCGCGGACATCGGGCTGCTCGCCGAGGCCGAGCTGTGGTCGGCCTACCAGCCGATCGTGCGGCTGGCCGACCGGCGGGTCGTCGCCCACGAGGCGCTGCTGCGTGGCCTGGTCGACGGCCGGGAGGTCGGCGGCGGGGACCTGTTCTTCGTCGCGGAGTCCGCCGGCTGGCTGGCCCGGCTGGACCGCATCGGCCGCGAGACGGCGATCGCCGGCGCGGCGCCCTGGCTGGGGGACGCCGACCTGTTCGTCAACTCCCACCCCGCCTCCGTCCACCGGCCGGAGGTGGCCCTCGCCGGCACCGAGCAGGCGCTGCACGACGCCGGCATCGACCGCGGGCAGCTGGTGGTCGAGGTCGGCGAGGTGTCGGCGGTGTCCGATCGCGGGCACCTGCTCTCGGTGCTCGAGCACCAGCGGTCGCTGGGGTGGCGGATCGCCCTGGACGACGTCGCCGCGGGCTGGTCGAGCCGGGAACTGCTGGTCACCGTCCGGCCGGACGTGGTCAAGCTCGGCAAGGCGCTGGTCCAGGCCCTGCCGGACGACGGCGCCCGCACGATGGTGCGGTCGGTGGTCGAGCTGGCCCACCGGTTGGGTGCGCTGGTCGTGGCCGAGGGGGTGGAGGACGAGCAGGTCGCCGAGGAGGTCGAGGAGCTCGGTGCCGACCTCGGGCAGGGCTGGCTGTTCGGCCGGCCGGTCACCCCGAGCGCGGCGCGGAGCGGGCCGGCCGGCCGGCCCGTTCCCGGGACCGCCCGGTGATCCTCGCGTGATCACGAGCACAGCGTGCGCGCGGCGACCTCGTCGAGCGCGGGCACGACGGCGCGAACCGGGGGGTCCGAAGGGCCCTGTCCCCCGCGTGTCGCGGCGGTGTGCCGCCGTACCCGTCGTCACACCCCGGGAGGACGCCTCCGCCCCGCTCGCATGACGAGGGAGGTGGTCAGTGCAGGCCCCAGCCGGTGAGGACCGGACGGCGGTGCTCGTGGCCGAGGACGCCGTACGAGCCGGCCGGCAGGGCCAGCAGCGAGCCGGCGGCCGGCTCCAGGCCGAGCCAGCGCGCGGTGAGGATCCGCAGGACGTGCCCGTGGGCGACCAGCATGACGTCGCCGTCGGCCAGCAGCGGGCGGGCCCGCTCCAGCACGCGGTCCACCCGCTTGCCGACGTCGGCCAGCGACTCGCCGGGGGTGTCGCCGGCGATCGCGCCGTCGACCCAGATCGACCACGGCCGGCCCAGCTCCTCGCTGATCGCCGCCGTCGTCCGGCCCTCGTAGCCGCCGTAGTCGAGCTCGACGAGGTCCTCGTCGGTGCCGGTGGGGGTGAGCCCGGCCAGCTCGGCCGTCCGGCGGGCCCGCAGCCGGGGGCTGACCCACACCGCGGCGAAGGTGCGGCCCTCGAAGACGCCGGCCAGCCGCCGCGCCTGCTCCTCGCCCTCGGGCAGCAGGGGGAGGTCGGTGACGCTGGTGTGCTGGCCGCTGAGGCTCCACTCCGTCTGTCCGTGCCGGAGCACGACGATCTCGCCCATCGGACCTCCTGGCTGTCTCGGCGGTCCCATCCTGGAGGGGCGGCCACGTCGTCCGCGACCTCGGGCGCCGCGTGGTCGCGGGGAGCGCCGGCCGATCGGCGCCGTCAGCGCCAGCGGCGCAGGGTCCCCAGCCGCAGACGGTGCCGGCGCAGCCGCTCCTCGGCCCGCCGCGCCGCCCGCACCGGGCGGGTGACCGCGGACCGGGCCGGGGCGACGCCGACCGGTGCGGGCAGCGCGGCGGGGACCACCGTCCTGAACGGCCGCACCGGGTCCTCGCCGGCGAGCGGGCCGTCGAGCTCGAGCCGGTCGGCGAGCCCGGCGGCCCGCACGAGCCGCCGGGTGGCCGCCGGTGCGCCGACGACCCGGCACTGGCGCCCGGCCGGGACCAGGTCGGCGGTGAAGACGGTGAGCGCGTGCAGGGCCGAGGAGTCCCGGAATCGGGTGCCGGCCACGTCCACGACCACCCGGCGGGTGCCCAGGGCGGCGGCCTCCTGGAGGGCGGTGGTGAGCCGGTCGACGGTGGTGGTCTCCGCGTCGCCGGTGACCCGGACGACGACCTGGTCGGGAGCTGGGACGAGCGCGACTCGCAGGTGCGGCACGGACACTCCGGCGGTTGGTGCGAGCCCCCAAGCGGTTTCGGGGGGCTGCCGTCGACGCTAGTGCGGAGCCGCCCGTTCCCACAACAGGGAGTGGTCAGGTGACTGCACTGCGCGCCGGGCGTGTCGCGGCGACCCGCCGGAGCGGCCCAGGTCGGTGGGCGGCACGATGGCCGGCGTGGACGCCGAGGACTTCAGGCAGGTCGTGGACGCCGTCCGGCACCTGGTCCGTGAGGTCGTGGTCCCGCTGGAGGAGCGGATCGAGGACGAGGACCGCATCCCCGACGAGCTGCGCGCCCGCATCGCCGACATGGGCCTGTTCGGCTACGCGCTGCCCGAGGAGTACGGCGGCCTGGGCGTCACCATGGCCGAGGACGTCGAGCTGGCCTTCGAGTTCGGCTACACCACGCCCGCGTTCCGGTCCCTATTCGGTACCAACAACGGCATCGCCGGCCAGGTGATCGCCAAGTTCGGCAGCGCCGAGCAGAAGCAGGCCTACCTCCCGCGGTTGGCGTCGGGCGAGCTGATCGGGTCCTTCGCCCTGACCGAGGCCGAGGCCGGCTCGGACCCGTCCGGCCTGCGCACCAGCGCCCGCAGGGACGGCGACGGGTGGGTGCTCACCGGCAGCAAGCGGTACATCACCAACGCGCCGCTGGCCGACCTGTTCGTCGTCTTCGCCCGCAGCGACCCCGAGGAGCGGGGCGGTCGCGGGATCTCCAGCTTCGTCGTCGACGCCACCACGCCCGGGGTCACCGTCGGGCCCAAGGACCGCAAGATGGGGCAGGCCGGCGCCTGGACCGCCGAGGTCTTCTTCGACGACGCCCGCGTGCCCGCCGGCGCGCTGGTCGGTGAGGAGGGCCGCGGCTACTCGAAGGCGCTCACCGTCCTCTCGCGCGGCCGGCTGCACATCGCAGCGCTCTGCGTCGGGATGGCCCAGCGGGTGCTCGACGAGTCGGTCGCCTACGCGGCCACCGCGCGCCAGGGCGGCGCGCCGATCGGCCGGTTCCAGCTGGTGCAGGCGCACCTCGCCGACATCCATGCGGAGCTGCTCGCCGGGCGGGCGATGGTCCGCGACGTCGCCGTCCGCTACGACACCGGTGAGGACACCTCGATCGGCCCGTCGTCGGCCAAGCTCTTCTGCACCGAGATGGTCGGCCGCGCCGTCGACCGGGCGGTGCAGGTCCACGGCGGCCTGGGCTACCTGCGCACCACCCCCGTCGAGCGGTTCTACCGCGACGCCCGCCTGTACCGGCTCTACGAGGGGACCAGCGAGGTGCAGCGGGTGATCATCGGCGGCGGGCTGCTCCGCGCCGCGGGCATGCCCAGGGAGTGAGCCGCTCTCGGCCCTCCTGCAGGGTCCCGCCGCGAGCTCGTGAGCGGTGGAGGGCGGGAGGACCTCCTAGTTGGCCCGCGGGCCGGGCGCGTTGGCCGGGTCGCCGTCGGGGTCGCGCTCGGGGCCGCCAGCGGGGTGCAGCAGCGCCCCGGGCGCGCCCTCGCCCCGGCCCATCGCCGCCACGAACTGCGCGAGCACCTCGTCGCCCCGGTGGAACGGCGCCCAGTCCAGCAGCCGGCGCGCCCGGGTGGTGTCCAGGGCCGGCGCCTGCGTGCCCAGGTCCAGCCAGCCGGGCTCGGTCGGCACGAGGTGCGCGGTGAACGCGGCCGTCAGGGCCACCCGCAGCACGACGGCCGGCACCGGCACCCGCGTGGCGCCCAGGGTGCGGGCGATGTCGTCGGCGTCCATCACCGGCTGTGCGGCCAGGTTGAACGGGCCGGGCGCGCGGCGGTCGAGCACCCGGCCGAGGGCGTCCGCGACGTCGTCGGCGTGCACGAACCCGACGCGCACCGAGGGCAGGGGGAGGGGCAGCAGCCGGGCGACCGCGCCGGGCAGCAGCCGCGCCGCGCCGAACAGCAGCGGGCCCAGGAAGTACCGGCCGATCTCGCTGCTGGCCTCCGGCTGCAAGACCAGCGTGGGGCGGACGACGGTCAGCGTGGTCTCCGGGCGCCGGCCGAACACCTCGCGGACCACCCGCTCGGCCTCGGACTTGTCCCGGCTGTACTGCGACGAGGGGATGCCCGTGGTGGGCCAGTCCTCGGCGACCTCCCGGCCGCCGGCGCCGGGGGCGTACGCGCCCAGCGAGGACATGTGGACGAAGTGCTGCACCCCTGCGGCCGCGGCGGCCCGGGCGACCCGGCGGGTGCCCTCGACGTTCACCCGGCGCAGCCGCTCCGGCTCGCGCCCCGGCTGCAGCGCCCAGGCGAGGTGGACGACGGCGTCGACGCCGTCCAGGAACGGGGTGAGCTCGTGCTCGCTGCGCGTCTCGCCGAGGTCGGCCAGGTGCCAGCGCACGCCGTCGTAGGGCGGGGTGCCCGGCGGTTGGCGCCGCGCCAGGCCGCGGATCTCGGCCACGCCGCTGGAAGGGGCGGTGAGCCGGCGCAGCAGCGCGGTCCCGACGTTGCCGCTGGCCCCGGTGACGGCGACCTTCAGGCCCTGGAGGTGGTCGCGGGACGGTTCAGCCATGCAGGGCGGCTACCCGCCCGGCGGCGGGTGTACCCGGGACTGTCCCGGGCGGTCCCGTGGTGGTCGGGGCCTCGCCCCCGGCTCTGTCCCCGAAGGCGGCCTCAGGGACGCCGGGATGCGCAGACAGTCCCTCACCTACGTGATCATCCCCAGCCGTGACGAAGATGCCGAGGTCGAGAGGGCTGGGAGGGCAAGTAGGAGGGCTCGCACGTGAGGGCCGATGAGGAACCCGTGCCGGTGGGCCTGCCCACGCTGCGCGCATGGCGTCGCACCGGCCTGCTGTTGAGTGGGGCGGCGTTGGCCTGCTTCGCCGGTTTCATTGCAGCCACCGTCGCCAGCGACGCCCGGCCCCTTGCAGCGGTCCCGGGCGTGGCCGCGTTCGTGTGCGCACTGCTCGCGCTCGGCTTCCTACGGCGAGCCTGGTCTGACCCAGGTGTACGGCACGCCCCTCGGGTAATCCGTGCCCGGCGGCTGTCCGAGGCAACGATGACTGCCTGGACGATCGCCATCATCCCCCATTGGATCTCCGCGGTGTCGCCGAACTCGGCGGAGAGCCTCCGCTGGCTCTCCGCCGTGTCCTTCGTCCTCGGTTGCGTTGCCGTTGCGGCCTTCATCGCGATGCTCGCTGTGGCCGTTCGGTGCAACCCGCAAGCGCGCTGACGGCCCGGAGGGTGTCCCGGAGTGGGCCGCTTGGAGACACCATCGACGGCTCGCCCAGGGGGTGGCCTCGGCACCCGCCTCTACACACCGGTGACCGCGACAACCGATGACTCCGGCCCGCGGTCGCAGTCCATCCCGTGTGCGCGACGCTGGAGGAGCGGACCTGATGGACACAACCGAGGAGACCATGTCGTCGGTCATGGACGGCGTGTGGACAGGTGACCCGCCGACCACGACGGACGCTCTGACATGGCCGTGATCGAGGACGTTCGGCCGCTGGGCACTGAACTGGAGCGCTCGTACCAGGTCTACGTACGAGGCAGACTGAAGTTCCGCGTCAAGCAGATCGTCTACGTGGCGTTCTCCCTGGATGAGCGCGGAATGGGCTTCGCGTTCCCCAGGGAGGAGCGGGAGTCGCTCGTTCTGAGCGAGCCGCACAAGTTCCAGATGCCAGCGGCGTCGGATGTGCGCTTCAACTGGGTCCATGCCGACCTTGCTGCGTTGGACCCGACCGAAGCGCGCGAGCTCGTCGTCGACGCTTGGCGCGCGGTCGTCCCCACGAAGCTCTCCGCCGCCTACGATCTCAGCCATCCCATGGGCCCGGGCTGAAGTCTGATCTCTGTGACGACTCTGCCCTGCTCGGGCGCCCGAGCAGGCTTCTTTCGACCGTGGGCCCAGCGGCGCAGACGCGACAGTCGCCGAGCACGGAGCGACCCTGGCGTCACCGGGGAGAGCGCACCACCACGATTCCATCCGGGCCATCCAGGACGAGGATGACGGGGATGCGCCGCACGCGCCCGCAAGCATCGGCACGGGGACCGGATGAGGTCATGGAAGCGCAACGCACAACCGTCGAACCGCTCACCCTCGACCGCGCCGAGGTCCTGCTCGAGGGAGCCGAGGCCTTCACGCGCACGTTCGGCTACCGGGTCGCCGACGACTACCTGGCCTTCCCGGAGGCACTGCCCGCAACGGTGCAGGCGCTGCGGGACGGGATGGACCCCGACTGGTTCAGCTACCTGATCATCGACCCCACGACGGTCACGGTCGTCGGCCTCGGCGGCTTCACCGGTCCACCGACCGACGGATCCGTCGAGATCGGCTACAGCATCGCTCCGGCCCACCGCGGCCGGGGCCACGCCACCGAGGCCGCCCGCCGCTGGCTGGACATCGCCACCGCCCGTGGAGTGACGCTGGTGTGCGCCCACACCCTGGCCGAGGAGAACCCCTCGACAGCAGTCCTGCGGCGACTGGGCTTCCGGCGCACCGCCGACCTCATCGATCCCGAAGTCGGCGCCGTCTGGCGCTGGGAGCTGGCGTCCGGCACGAGGCACCCGTAGCACCTGGAAGCGGGGGCTCGGTGGAGCGGTGGCTGCAAGAACTGCCCCTGCATCGGCCGCCCGAGCACTGTGGGCGACCCCCTCCCGGAGGAGACGACAGCGGTGACGGTGTCCCCGAGCGGGCCGTTCAGGGACACCCATCCCGCGGCAGGTGAGCACCGCAGACGTCGCACCGATCCGCGGCTCCCAGCAGCGCGCCGCAGTTCCGACACCTGAACCGAGGTGGACCGTCGGGCGGAACGGTCGGCGGTGGCGACGTGGGCCAGTGCCAGCGGTTGCGACGACGCCACCACCGGGCACGGACAGGGCACGGCCATGAGCCTGCCTGCAACGCCGCCTCGTCGGTCGACGGCGCACGCTCCTCGGCAGGGCCAGGGACGTTCCCGCGGGAACGTGGTCAAGGCCGGGACCTCGACGGCGTTCCCGCGGGAACGTGCCGACCGGCGGCCCGGGGCGGCGCCGCCGGCCGGAGGCGGGACCCACGCGTTCCGCCGTCACCCGATCGTCACAGACGACGACCACGGCGGTAACCGACGCAACGTCTACTGACGCGCAACCGCGAACACCGCGAGTAGACGATCGAGAGGCCCTGCATGGACGTCGGAAGCACCGCCTTCATCCTCGCCGCCACGATGGCCGTCGCCCTGATGATCCCGGGGCTGGCCCTCTTCTACGGGGGCATGGTGTCCTCCCGCGGCATCCTGAACATGATCATGATGGTGTTCGGAGCCGTCGCCGTGGTCGGCGTGCTCTGGACGCTGTTCGGCTTCTCCGCCGTCTTCGGCGACTCCTACGGCGGAGCCGGCCTGCTCGGGAACGTCACCCAGTACCTCGGCCTGGGCTCCCTGGTGTCCGGGGACGAGTCCGCGGCGCTGCCCCCGGCGCTGGTGGCGATCTTCCAGGCGCTGTTCGCCGTCATCACCACGGCGCTCATCGCCGGCGCGGTCGCCGATCGGGTCCGCTTCGGCCCGTGGCTGCTGTTCGCCGGGCTGTGGGCGACCCTGGTCTACTTCCCGGTCGCGCACTGGGTGTTCGCGTTCGACTCCGCCGACGGCAGCGTCCTCGGCGGCTGGATCGCCAACAAGCTCGCCGCGGTCGACTTCGCCGGCGGCACCGCCGTCCACATCAACGCGGGCATCGGCGCGCTGGCCGTCGTCCTGGTGATCGGCAAGCGCACCGGCTGGCCGCGGCAGGCCCGGCCCAACAACCTCCCGATGGTGGCGCTCGGCGCCGGCATCCTGTGGTTCGGCTGGTTCGGCTTCAACGGCGGCTCGGCGCTCGCCGCGGGCAACAGTGCCTCGGTGGTCATGCTCACGACCTTCAACGCCACCTGCGCGGCGATCCTGGCCTGGCTGCTGGTCGAGAAGCTGCGCGACGGCCACGCCACCACGCTGGGCGGCATGTCCGGCGCCATCGCCGGCCTGGTCGCGATCACGCCGTCCTGCGGCGCGGTCACCCCGATGGGCGCGCTCGCGGTCGGCGCGATCGCCGGGGCGATCTGCCCGCTGGCCATCTCGCTGAAGTACCGCTTCGGCTACGACGACGCGCTCGACGTGGTCGGCGTCCACCTGGTCGGCGGCATCATCGGCACGCTGCTGGTCGGGGTCTTCGGCTCGGCCGAGGCCCCCAGCGGCCGCGCCGGCCTGCTCTACGGCGGCGGGTTCGAGCTGCTGGGCGTGCAGGCGGTCGCCGCGATCGCGGTGGTCGGCTACTCCTTCGTCGTCACGCTGGTCATCGCCCTGGCCATCCAGAAGACGATCGGGCTGCGGCTGACGAAGGAGGCCGAGGTGGGCGGCATCGACGTCGCCGAGCACGCCGAGGTCGCCTACGACCTCGACGGCAGCCCGCACACCCCGGGCGTGACGTCGACGCCGGAGAGCGTCATCGCCACGGCCGAGCGGATCGCCGCCGGTGCCGGCCCGCGGACGGAGTCGCCCGCCGGCTGACCCCCACCCCCGCGACGATCACGGCGTCGTGGCCGCCCGGGACGCGCTCCCGGTGGTCACGGCGCCGTGGTCGCGCTGGGGTCGCAGGCCGAGGGACACCAGCGCGATCAGCAGCACCGCACCCGCGGCGGCCCAGAAGCCGGCCGGGACGCCGGCGGCCTCGGCCAGCCGCGGCACGAGCAGGCTGCCGCCGAGGCCGCCGACCATCAGCGCCAGTGACGACGCCGACAGCGTGGTCGACCGCTGCCCGGCGCCGACCCGCCCGTGCAGCAGGTCCTTCCACAGCGGCCAGGCGGTGGCGTTGGTGAGGTAGAAGACGGCGAAGGCCACCCCGGCGAGCGCGACGTCCCCGGCGAGGGCCACCGCGGCCACGGCTGCCGCGCCCAGGACGGCCAGCGCTCCGCTCGCCACGGCCACGGAGCCGCGGGCGCCCCGGCGGGCGGCCGGGGCGAGCAGCGCGCCGGCCCCCGCCGCGGCGTACGAGACGGCCATGACGACGCCGAAGACCGCCGACCCCTCCGTGCTGCTCCCGACGAGGTCGGCCACGTGCAGCGGGCCGAGGAGCTCGAGGGTGGTCAGCACGGTGCCGACCAGCAGCGAGACGGCGAGCAGCCGCCGCAGCAGCCGGTCGCGGACCACGAGGCGGGCGGTGTCCCGCACGACCGCGGGCACAGCACGCAGCCCGGCCCGCAGCGCCGCCGTCCCGCCCGCGCGCGGCGCGGCCACCGGGACGACCAGGACCGCGACGGCGACCAGCGCGACGGCGGCCAGCCCGGCCGCGACCAGCAGCGGCAGGGTCAGCGCCCGGCTGCCCGACCCCGCCAGCAGCGGCAGCGCGCCGCCGAGCACGGCACCCAGGCACAGGCCGGCGCCGTCGGCGGCCGCCGCCCGGGACAGCCCCGGCGTCACGTCGGCCGCCGGGTCGGCGGTCCGGACCGTGTCGACGTACCAGGCCTCCAGTGGGCCCGAGTCCAGCGCGCGGCCCACCCCCTTGAGGGCCCAGGCGACGGCGAAGACCGCCACGCTGCCGGCGACCGCGGTCGTGAGCAGCCCGGCCACCGTGAGCGCCCCGGAGAGGAGCAGCACCGGTCGGTGGCCGATCGCGTCGGCCAGCCCGCCGGTGGGCAGCTCCAGCGCCAGCGTGACCACGGAGTAGACCGCGACGACCACGCCGATGTCGGCGGGGGAGAGGCCGCGCGCGGACATCAGCAGCACCGTCACCGGCGTGCTGAGCCCGACGGGGAGCCAGCGCAGCGCGGTGAGGCCGACGTAGCGGCGGGTGGCGGCGCGGACGCCGGGCGGCCGGGTCACGCCGGGTACTCGCGCAGCCGGAACAGGTCGACCAGCACGTGCACCAGCGGCTGGTCGGTCTCCTCCTCCTCGGCCCGCCAACGCTCCAGGACGGCGTTCAACTCGTCGGCGAGCGCCCGGGCGCGGGCGGGGGAGAGGCGCAGTGCCCAGTCGCTGAGCGACGCGTCGTCCCGCAGGATCTCGGGCAGTTCCTCGCGCTGCTCGGCGTGGGCGGCCAGCAGCCGCCGGTGCTGGCTCAGCGAGCGGTGGGTGAGCTCGTCGACGACCTCCCGCCCGCCGGGCTGGTCGACGAGCTCCTCGGTGTGCCACTGGGTGCTGCGGTGCAGGGCCCGCCACCAGCGCTCGCGGCCGGTGCCCTCGCCGGGCACCTCCTCGACCAGGCCGAAGGAGGCCAGCTGGCGCAGGTGGTAGCTCGTGGCGCCGCTGCTCTCCCCGAGGCGCTGGCCGAGCTTCGAGGCGGTCGACGGCCCCTCGGCGCGCAGCAGTCCCAGCAGGGTCGCGCGCAGCGGGTGGGCGAGGGCTCGCAGGACGCGCGGGTCGCGGACGTCGACGACGGGGATCGACGGGAGGTCCTCGGGCACGCGGCCGAGGCTAGCCGTGCAAAGACACCTTTGCAAAGAGTTCTTTGCACTAGGGGATGGCGGGGTCGTCCTCCAGCGCCCGGCCCCGGCGCTCGGGCAGTGCCCAGGCGGCTGCCGCGGTGAGCACGAAGCACGCCGCGAACGTGCCGAAGACCAGCGGGTTGCCGCCGGCGGCCAGCAGCGGGGGCACGCACAGCGGCGCGGCGATCGAGGCGATCCGGCCGAAGCCCGCCGCCGCCCCGGCGCCGGTCCCGCGCACCGCCGTCGGGTAGACCTCCGGCGTCACCGCGTAGACCGCGCCCCACGCGCCGAGGTTGAAGAACGACAGCACCATGCCGGTGACCAGGACTGCCGTCTCGCCGTCGGCCAGCGCGAACAGGCCCGCGCCGACGGCGGAGCCGATCAGGAAGACCACCAGCGTCGGGCGCCGTCCCCACCGCTCGATGAGCACCGCGGCCGCGGCGTAGCCGGGCAGCTGGGCGAGGGTGATCAGCAGGGTGAAGCCGAAGGAGCGCACCAGCGAGAACCCGGAGGCCACCAACAGGGTGGGCAGCCAGATGAAGGCGCCGTAGTAGGAGAAGTTGATGCCGAACCACACCGTCCACAGCGCCGCCGTCCGGCCGCGCGTGCCGCGGGCCCACAGCGCCCCGGGACCCGGTGGCGTCACCGGACGCGCCGGGGCCGACGGCACCGGGGCGACCCCGGCGGCGGACTCGAACCGGCGCACCGCGGCCTCGGCCTCGTCGGTCCGTCCCCGCAGCTCGAGGAACCGCACCGACTCGGGCAGCCCGCGGCGCACCACCACGGCGTACACGGCCGGGACGACACCGATGGCGAGCGCCCACCGCCACCCGGCCTCGCTCCGCGGGACGACGAGGTAACCGATCAGCGCCGCGAGCAGCCAGCCGACCGCCCAGAACGCCTCCAGCAGCACCACCACCCGGCCGCGGACCCGTGCCGGCGCGTACTCGCTGACCAGCGTGGAGGCCACCGGCAGCTCGGCGCCCAGGCCGAGCCCGATGAGGAAGCGGAACACCAGCAGGGCCGCCACCGACCAGGACAGCGCGGCAGCTCCGGTGGCCACCCCGAACACCAGCAGCGTCAGGGCGAAGACCTGTCGCCGGCCGATCCGGTCGGCCAGCAGCCCCCCGAGCGTGGCGCCCAGGGCCATCCCGACGAAGCCGATCGAGCCGATCCAGGACAGCTCGGTGGCGCTGAGCTCCCACTGGACGGCGAGCGCGGCCATGACGAAGGAGATGAGGCCGACGTCCATCGCGTCCAGGGCCCAGCCCACCCCGGAGCCGACCACGAGCCGGCCGTGCTGGCGGGTGAACGGCAGCCGGTCCAGGCGCTCCGCCCGGCTGAGCGAGGTCGTCGTCGCGTCGGTGCTCATCGGGCCGCGGGTACCCCGCGCGACCGCCGGTCACGCGGGGTGTGCAGGTCAGCCGTCGCTGTCCTCGCCGTCGGTGGCGTCGTCGACCTCCTGCTCGACGTCGTCGACGCCCTCCTCGACGTTCTGCTGGACGTCGTCGTCGACGACGTCACTGCCGCACGCGACGGTGGTGAACGAGGCGGCGACGAGGGCGATGCCCGCCGCGGCGGTGCGCCAGCGGCTGCGGGTGGGTGCGGACACGGGTCCTCCTCGGGTCGTCCGGGGTCTTCCCCGGAGAGTGCCCTCGGAGGGGCCGGGCCATGCCCGTGGCTGCTAGGGGGTGACGTGCCCGTAGCCGGTGACGGTCAGGAACCGGATCGGCAGCTCCACCAGCGCGGCCGGCCCGTGCGGACCCTCGCCGTCGAACACCAGCGAGTCGCCGGCGTGCATCTCGTACCGGGCCTCGCCGTGCCCGTAGACCATGACGCCCTCGAGCATGTACAGGAACTCGGTCCCGGGGTGCTGGAAGAGCGGGAAGACCTCGCTGGCCTCGGTGAGGGTCACCAGCAGCGGCTCGAGCCGCTTGTGCTCGCCGCGCAGTGACCCCAGCAGCTGGTAGAGGTGGCCGACGTTGCTGCCGCGCCGCACGATCTGCGCACCGTGCCCGGCGGGGGTGAACACCGCCTCCCGCTCCGCGTCCAGCCCGCGGAACAGCGCCGTGACCGGCACGGCGAGGGCGTCGGCGAGGCGGGCCAGGCTGGAGAGGCTGCAGGAGGTCTGCGCGTTCTCGATCTTGGAGAGCATCGCCTTGCTCATGCCGGTGAGCCGGGCCAGCTCGGCCAGGGAGATGCCCTTGGCCAGCCGGAACTCGCGCACGCGGAGGGCGATGACGTCCTCGAGATGGCCGCTGGGCGCCTCGTCGTGGGCGCCGGCCGGGGTGACCTCCACCGGCCGAGCATAGGTCCGGTGAGACGCCGGGAATCCCCGGTTGACCTGAACGTCACGCACAGTTGACCCATCCGGCGTACACCCTCCGTAGCTTCGGTCCACCCACAGTGGACGACCCGCGGAGGCGACATGACCACGAGTGCACCGGCCATCGGCCACGTCACGGGCGGCGCGGAGGGGCTGCCCAGCATGGAGGTGCCCGACGTCCGGGCCTTCATCGGCGACGCCCTGGCCAACCCCGGCGGCGCCGAGCTCTGCGGCGGCTTCTTCGAGCTGTTCGCGGGGGAGCCGCTGGACTACCACTACACCTACGACGAGATGAAGCTGGTGGTCGAGGGCGAGTTCCACCTCACCGACCTCGACACCGGGCAGCGGGTCGTGGCCCGGGTGAAGGACGTGCTGTTCTTCCCCAAGGGCTCGCGCATCCGCTTCGAGACCCCCGACCGGGCGCTGGGCTTCTACACCGGCCAGCGCTCGTTCGCGCCCTGACCGGCATGGGGACCGAGCACACCAGCGTCCCGCGCTGGCCGGCCGCCGACCCGGGGGTGGACCCCGCCGCGCGGTCGCTGACCCTGTTCGGCTTCGGCGCCGCCGGGGTCGACGCCGTCCGGCGGTGGCTGGGCCAGGTGCCCGCGCGCACGCCGGTCGTCGCCACCACCACCGGTGCCGCCGACGCCGCGGTGCTCGCGGAGCTCGCCCGGCGGGTGGCCGCCAGCACGGTGGGCTGGCGGCTGATGCTCGCCGGGCCCGAGGCCGACGTCCTCGCCGCCCGCGCGGTCGCCCTCGACGGCGGACTGCTCGACGCCGAGGTGCGGACGCTGGTCACCGGCACGGAGCGCAAGCGGGTCTTCTGCCCGCACTGCCGCGCCACCACCGAGGCCGACGTGCCGGTCGGCGGCGAGACCGGCTGCACTGGGTGCGGGCGGCGGCTGTTCGTCTACTGGCACGTCTCCCGGCGGGCCGGCAGCTACCTGGGCTTCATGGCCGACGCCGAGGAGGTCGCATGACGGCCGTGCTGGCCGCGCCACCGGCCGCCGAGGTCGCCCCGGGCGGGCTGCTGCTCGAGGTCACCTCGGTCGCCGACGCCGCCCCCGCCGTCCGGACGCTCGCGCTGCGCCGTCCGGACGGCGGGCTGCTTCCCGGGCACCCCGCCGGCCCCCACCTGGTGCTGTCCAGGGGGGACCCGCGCAAACCCAACACGCTGAACGGGGACGGCGTGGCGGCC
>NZ_JBJGYS010000015.1:0-131611 GCF_054050115.1 Geodermatophilus sp. SYSU D00708
CCCCTGCCCCCCGGGAGCGAGGCCCGCCCCCCCCCCCCCCCCCCGGGGGGGGCGCGCCAGGCCCCCCGGCCCCCCCCCCCGCGCCCCCCCGTCCGACGGCCGGCCGCGGCCCGTGGGCCGGCTGACCCCGCCGGGTCGGCGCCCCGTCCTGACCGCCGCGGTCGCCGCCCTGGGTATCGCCGGCGGGACCCTGCTCGCGGTCGGTCTGGCCGAGGACGGGAGACCGGCCGCGGCTCCCGGGTCGGCCGACATCGTCGCGCTCCCGCCGGGCGACGAGCCCCCGCAGCCGGTGCTGCCGGCCGAGGGGACCGCGCTGCCCACGCCGTCCTCGCCCGTGCACCTGCTCATCCCGCGCGTCGGACTGGACCTGCCGGTCCTGCCACTGACCCCGCGCGGGGGCGTCATCAACCCGCCGACCCTCACCGCCGCCTACTGGATCCAGCCCTACGAGAACCCGGCAGGTACCGCCGAGCAGGCCGACAACACCCTCTACGTGGCCGCACACTCGACGGGCACGGGGGATCACGGCTTCGACCCGCTGCTCACGCCCGACCACGCGGGCAGCACGCTCGCCGCGGGGGACGTCGTCGAGGTGCGCACCCCGGAGGGCACGGTGCACTACACGGTGCAGCGCACCGAGCGCTATGCCAAGGACGAGCTGCCCGGGGCGACCGAGGTCTGGGAGGCCTCGCCCGGGCGCCTGGTGCTGATCACCTGCTTCCAGCGCGGCGGCGGCCGGGCCTCGACGGAGAACATGGTGGTCTTCGCGGAGGCCTGAGCAAGGACCCCGTCCTCCCCACCCCTCGCAGGCTCGGGGCGGGGCCCGGGACGGGGCCGATCAGGTGACGCGGGTGCGCTCCACCGGGAAGGCCTCGTGGGCGCCGGTCGCCACGATCTCGCGGAGGCAGTCCATCGCGTCCCACACGTCGACGAAGCGGGTGTAGAGCGGCGCGGGGCCCAGCCGCACCCGGTCCGGCGTCCGGAAGTCGGGGACCACGCCGCGGGCGATCAGCGCCTGGGTGAGCTGCCAGGCCCGCGGGTGGGCGAGGGTGACGTGCGTGCCCCGCCGCGCCGGGTCCCGCGGCGAGGCCAGGGCGACGCCGAACGGCGCCAGCCACGCGTCGGCCAGCGCGACGGTCAGCTCGCCCATCGCGCGGCCCTTGGCCGCCAGCGCCTCGATCCCGGCCTCGGCGACCAGCCGGGCGCCGACCTCCACCGCGGATATCGCCACCACCGGCGGCGTCCCGACGCCGAACCGCTCGATGCCCGGCACCGGGTCGTAGGCCGGCCCCATCGCGAACTGGTCCCGCTGGCCGAACCAGCCCCAGATCGGCTGGCGCAGCTGCTCCTGCAGCTCGCGGCGCACGTAGAGGAACGCCGGCGCCCCCGGCCCGCCGTTGAGGTACTTGTACGTGCACCCGACGGCGAGGTCGGCGCCGGCGGCGGCGAGGTCCAGCGGGACGGAGCCGGCGGCGTGCGAGAGGTCCCAGAGGACCAGTGCGCCCACCTCCCGCGCGGCGCTCGTGACGGCGGCGACGTCGGCCAGCGCGCCGGAGCGGTAGGCGACCGCGGACAGGACGACGACGGCCACCCGCTCGTCGAGCGCCGCGGCGAGCACCGCCGGGTCCAGCCCCTCGTCGACGTCGGCCGGGACCTCCCGCACGGTCATGCCGCGCGCCTGGGCGACCCCGGCCACGATGTAGCGGTCGGTCGGGAAGTCGTCGGCGCTGCAGACCAGCACGTCCCGCCCCGGCCGCGCGTCGACCCCGGCGACCAGGAGCTTGTAGAGGTCCACCGACGTGGAGTCGCTCACCAGCACCTCGCCGGCGCGGGCGCCCAGCACGCCCTCGGCCAGCAGGTCGCCGATGCGGGTGGCCGCGCCGATCCACGACGACCAGGAGCCGACCAGCCCGCGGGCCCACTCCAGCTCGACCACGCGGGCCAGGGCCGCCGGCGTCTCCCGCGGCATCCGGCCCAGCGAGTTGCCGTCCAGGTAGAGGACGCCGTCCTCCCCGGCGCCGGCGAAGCGGCTCCGGAACCCGGCCAGGGGGTCGGCCGCGTCGAGGGACCGGGCGTGCGTGCGGGAGAGGTCCACGCCGCCCTGTCTACCGGGTTAGCGTCCCCGGTCGTGACCTCCGGCACCCAGTTGCACGACCTCACCGCGCTCGAGCAGGCCGCCGCCGTCCGCGCGCGGGAGGTCAGCCCCGTCGAGCTCGTCGAGCACGCGCTGCGCCGCGTCGAGGCGCTCGACCCGGGGCTCGGCGCCTTCCTGACCGTCACCCCGGAGCGCGCGCTGGCCGCGGCGCGCCGCGCCGAGCACCGGGTCGCGCGCGGCGGGGAGCTGCCGCCGCTGCTCGGCGTCCCGACCGCGGTCAAGGACCTCAACAACACCGCCGGCGTCCGGACGACGTACGGCTGCACGGTCTTCGCCGACAACGTGCCCACCGTCGACGACCACGTGGTGACCGCCCTGGCCGCGGCCGGGACGATCAGCGTCGGCAAGACCAACACGCCTGAGTTCGGCTTCCCCTGCTACACCGACAACGCCCTCGCCGGTCCGGCGCGCAGCCCCTGGGACCGCACCCGGCTGGCCGGCGGGTCCAGCGGGGGAGCGGCGGTCGCGGTCGCCGCCGGGATGCTGCCGTTCGCCCAGGGCAGCGACGGCGGCGGCTCGATCCGCATCCCGGCCAGCATCAACGGGCTGTTCGGGATCAAGCCCACCCGCGGTCGGGTCAGCAACGCGCCGCTGGGCGGCGACGTGACCGGCCTGGGCACCAACGGGCCGATCGCCCGCACGGTGCGCGACGCCGCAGCGATGCTCGACGTGCTGGCCGGGCCGGTGCTCGGGGACGCGCTCTGGGCCCCGCCGCCCCCGCCGGGCGAGACGTTCCTCGGCTACGCCGACCGCCCGGTGGGCCGGCTGCGGATCGGCCGCCACCTGGAGTCCCCGATGGCGGACACGGCGCTCGAGCCCGAGGTCGCCGCCGCGTTCGACGACGCCACCCGGCTGCTGACCGACCTCGGCCACGAGGTGGACGACGTCCCGCCGGGCCTGCTCGGCCCCGAGGTGCTCGCCGCCTTCGAGCGGGTGTGGTCGCTGTCGGGCACGCTGCTGCCGGTCCCACCCGGCCGGGTCGACGAGCTGCGGCCGCTCACCCGCGAGCTGCGCGCCCGCGGCCTCGCGCTGTCGGCCCAGGCGGCGATGGAGGCGCTGACCGCGCTGCGGCTGTTCTCCCGCCGGTTCATCGACGCCACGCGGGCCTTCGACGTCCTGCTGGCGCCGGTGACGACCATGACGCCGCGGCCGCTGGGCTGGTTCGACGCCGACGGGGACGGTGCGGCCGACTTCGAGCGGCAGAAGCGCTACGCCTCGTTCACCGCCGTCTTCAACGTCACCGGGCAGCCGGCGGTCAGCGTCCCGCTGCACTGGACCGACGCCGGACACCCGATCGGCACCATGCTCGTCGGGCGGCCGGCCGACGAGGCGACCCTCATCGCGCTCTCCGCCCAACTGGAGGCCGCGCGCCCCTGGGCGCACCGTCACCCCGCCGGGTGGGACTGACCAGGAGGCGCCGACGCGCTGCCGGTAGGTTGGGGCCGTGACCGTCGTCGAGACCATCCTCGTCTACGTGGTGGCCCCGCTGGCCGTTGTCCTCCTCCTCGCGCTGCTGACGCTCGCCCCCGGCGCGCGTCGCCGCAGGCCCCGCTACAAGCCGGGCCAGCCGTGGGAGCATGAGCCGGTCTGGTACGAGCCGCACCCGCAGGGCGGCGGTGGGCACGGCCCGGCCGAGGCCCACGGCCCGGCCGCCGTTCCCGGCGACGGCACCACCGCGCTGGGCTCGTCGATGTACCCCGAGCAGCACGGCGGTGCGCCGGCCCTGCCGCAGGGCGGGCACGGCGGCGGGGGGCACACCCCCTCGCCGGCGGCCGTCGCCTCGGCCCGCCCCTACGGCGGCGCCCGAGGGACGTGGTGACCCGATGACGCCCCAGACCCGCACCGAGAACGCCTCCGGAGGCCTGCGATGACCCGCGCGCTGGAAGCCGAGTCGCACGACACGGCGACGTCGGCCGGCACCCTGCCGACGCGGGCCGACGAGGCCGAGCCGCTCGACTCGATCTTCAGCTACCGCGACCTGCTCCGCCTGGACGAGGCGCTGACCATGTCCTCCCGGGAGACCGGGCTGCGGTTCACCCTCTACATCGGTGACCTCGGTGCCCAGACGCGCCAGCGGGCCGAGGAGCTGTTCGAGCGGTCCGGGGACCATCTGGCCGAGTCGGTGCTCCTGGCGGTCTCGCCCGGGCAGCGGGTGATCGAGGTGGTCGCCGGTGCCGCGGCGTCCCGCCGGCTGCCCGACCGGGCGTGCGCGCTGGCGGTGCTGTCGATGACCAACTCCTTCGCCTCCGGCGACCTGGTGGGCGGCATCGTCAACGGGCTGCGCCAGCTGTCGGACCAGGCCGGCCACCCGCGGAGCCTGCGCACCCACTGAAAGGACCCCGGTGCCCCCCGCGCCTCGCACGCTCGGCGCGGGCCCCTGCACCGGGGCCGCCCCTGCCCCCGCCACTCGCGAGCTCGCGGCGGGACCCTGCAGGGGGCCACGGTCGAACGGGGCAGACGCACGCACGAGGGCCCGGCCGGGACGAGCGTCCCGGCCGGGCCCTCGTGGCGTCCGGGCTCAGGCGCTCTCGGCGGCGTCCCGCTCCCGGGCCCGCAGCGACCGCGCGATCCCGTCCCGGCCCTCCGCGACCAGCCGCCGCAGCGGCGCGGGGTGGTCCTCGCCGGCCAGCCAGGCGTCGGCCGCCTGCACCGTGCGCAGCTCCACCACCGGCGGGAACAGGTACTGCACCGCGTTCTTCGCGATCTCCCCGGGACGGCGGTCCCACAGCGGGCGGATGTCGGCGAAGTAGCGCTCGACGTAGCTCGCGGTCAACTCCCGCTGGGCGGGGTGCCAGAAGCCCTGCAGCATCGCCTCGTGCACCGCGTTGGGGATGGTGTCGTCGGTGAAGGCCCGCTCCCAGGTCTCCTGCTTCGACTCCGCCGTCGGGCGCAGCGCCCGGGCGGTCGCGGCCCGCCGCCGTCCGGTCGCGGTCGCGTCGCGGGCCGCCTCGGCCTCGATCTCGGCGTCCCCGGCGGCGCCGATGGCCACCAGCCCGTGCAGGAACGCCCAGCGGGCGTCGGCGTCGACCGGCAGCCCCTCGACCACGCGGGAGCCGTCGAGCAGGCCGCGCAGGACGGCGGCGTGCTCCTCGGTGCGCGCCGCGGTGGCGAAGGTGCGCGACCACTGCAGCTGGGTGTCGCTGCCCGGCTCGGCGGCCTCCAGCGCCGCCAGCGCCTTGTCCGCCAGCGCCCGCCAGCCGGTGTCGGCCCAGCGCGGGTCGGCGTAGTTGGCCAGGGCGCTCTGCACGCGGGCCAGCAGCGACTGGACGACGCTGATCTCGGTCTCGGCGTCCACCCCGGCGAGGACCAGCGCGACCCAGTCGCGGGCCGGCAGCTCCGCGTCGCGGGTCATGTCCCAGGCCGCCGACCAGCACAGCGCGCGGGCCAGGGAGTCCGGGATGGTGCCGATGCCCTCCTGGAGCGTGGCCAGCGAGCGCTCGTCGAGCCGCAGCTTGGCGTAGGTCAGGTCGTCGTCGTTGACCAGGACGAGGTCGGCGGCCGGGGAGCCGACCAGGTCGGGCACCTCGGTGCGCTCCCCGTCGACGTCGAGCTCCACGCGGGTGGTGCGGGTCAGCCCGCCGGGCCCGCGGTCGTAGAGGCCGACGGCCAGCCGGTGGCGGCGCAGCACCGGGTGCTCGGGCACCGCGGTCTGCTCAATGGCGAAGCGGGCGTAGCGGCCGTCGTCGGTCAGCTCGAACACCGGCCGCAGGGTGTTGACCTGGCTGGTCTGCAGCCACTGCTCGGCCCACGCCGACAGGTCGCGGCCGGTGGCCTCCGACAGCGGGTCGAGCAGGTCGGCCAGCGTCGTGTTGCCGTACTCGTGCTTGCGGAAGTAGCGGCGGACGCCGGCCAGGAACTCGTCGCGGCCGACGTAGGCGACCAGCTGCTTGAGCACCGAGGCGCCCTTGGCGTAGGTGATCCCGTCGAAGTTCACCTCGACCGCGGCGACGTCGACCATGTCGGCGGCGATCGGGTGGGTGGAGGGCAGCTGGTCCTGCGCGTAGGCCCACGCCTTCTCGGTGTTGGCGAACGTCGTCCACGCCGTCGTGTACTCGGTGGCCTCCGCCTGGCAGAGGGTGGAGATGTAGGTGGCGAAGGACTCGTTGAGCCACAGGTCGTCCCACCAGCGCATGGTCACCAGGTCGCCGAACCACATGTGGGCCAGCTCGTGCAGCACGGTCTCGGCGCGCCGCTCGTAGCGGGCGCGGGTGGCCTTCGAGCGGAAGACGTAGTCCTCCAGGATCGTGACCGCGCCGGCGTTCTCCATCGCCCCGGCGTTGAACTCGGGCACGAACAGCTGGTCGTACTTGTCGAACGGGTACGGGTAGTCGAACACCCGGTGGTAGAAGTCGAAGCCCTGCTTGGTGACCCGGAACAGCTCGTCGGGGTCCAGGTACCGGGCGAGCGAGGCGCGGCAGAACAGCCCCAGCGCGATGCCCTCGTGCGAGTCGGTGACCTTGGCGTACGGCCCGGCGATGAGCGCCAGCAGGTAGGTCGACAGCCGCTTGGTCGGCTCGAAGTGCACCAGCTGGGCGCCCGCGGGCGCGTCCTCGACCGTGCGGCCGCCGGTGTTCGAGACGACCTCCCAGCCGGCCGGGGCGGTCACTTGGACGGTGTAGGTCGCCTTGAGGTCGGGCTGGTCGAAGCAGGTGAACACCCGCTTGGCCTCGGCCGGCTCGAAGTGCGTGTAGAGGTAGACCTGCCCGTCCTCGGGGTCGACGAACCGGTGCAGGCCCTCGCCCGAGTTGGAGTACCGGCAGTCGGCGGTGACGACGAGGGTGTTCTCCGCGGCGAGGTCGGGCAGCGGCAGGCCGCCCTCCTCGGTGTAGGTGGCGACGTCGAGCGCCGTGCCGTTCAGCGTGGCCGAGTGGACGGTCTCGGCGACCAGGTCGATGAAGGTGCTGGCGCCGGGCTCGCGGCAGGTGAACCGCACCGTCGTCGTCGACCCGAAGGTGCGCTCGCCGGGGGCGCCGGCGCCGTCGGTCAGGTCGAACTGGACGTCGTAGTCGTGCACCGCCAGGAGTTCGGCGCGGCGGGCGGCGTCATCGCGGGTCAGGTTGGGTACGGCCACGAACGGCAGCTTCCCACGGACGTCCGACACCACTCGCGGTGCGCGGGATCCTCGTCCGGTTGAGGGAACAACCATCCCGCCGTCCGACTTGGGAACAGGCGGAACAGACGTCGCGCAGCGAGGAGTGACAGTGACCGAGGCAGTGCAGAGCGCCCCCGTGAAGGCCCGCGTGGACTTCTGGTTCGACCCGTTGTGCCCGTGGGCCTGGCTGACCAGCCGCTGGGTGCTCGAGGCGGCGAAGGTCCGCGACATCGACCTGCACTGGCACGTCATGTCCCTGGCCGTGCTCAACCGCGGCCGGGACCTGCCGCCGGAGTACCAGGAGATGATGAGCAAGGCGATCGGCCCGGTGCGGGTCGCGATCGCCGCGGCGCAGCAGCACGGCGACGAGGTCCTCGGCGACCTCTACACCGCCATGGGCACGCTGCGGCACCACGAGGGCGTCGAGCTCGACGAGCTGATCGCCCCGGCCCTGGAGCGGGTGGGCCTGCCGGCCTCCCTGGCCGAGGCGGCCACCTCCACCGAGTACGACCAGGCGCTGGAGAAGAGCCACCACGAGGGCATGGACCCGGTCGGCGACGACGTCGGCACGCCGGTCATGCACATCGACGGCGTGGCCTTCTTCGGCCCGGTGATCAGCAAGGTGCCGACCGGTGAGGACGCCGGGCGGGCCTTCGACGGCGCCGTCCTGCTGGCCAACCTGCCCGACTTCTGGGAGCTCAAGCGGACCCGCCTGTCCGGCCCCGACATGGACTCGGTGCCCGCCGACGCGCTGGAGCTGACCCGCCGCAGCTGAAGGCCGTCCGAGGGGCAGAGATGGCCATTTCTGCCCCTCGGACGCGGTCGGGCATGCTGACCGTGTGTCGCGTCCCGTCCGTCAGCGCATCCTGATCACCGGCGCCAGCTCCGGTCTCGGCGAGGGCATGGCCCGCCGGTTCGCCGCGATGGGCCGCGACCTGGCGCTGGCCGCCCGGCGCACCGACCGGCTCGAGGCGCTGCGTGAAGAGCTGCTCGCTGCGCACCCCGGCATCCGCGTGGTGACCGCCGGGCTGGACGTCGACGACGCCACCGCGGTCGAGAAGGTGGTCCCGGAGCTGGCCGGCGAGCTCGGCGGGATCGACCGGTTCGTGGCCAACGCCGGCATCGGCAAGGGCGCCTCGGTCGGCACCGGCACGGCATGGGCCAACCGGGCGACGCTGTTCACCAACGTGCTGGGCACGCACGCCCAGTGCGAGGCCGCGGTCGAGCTGTTCCGCGCCCAGGGCGCCGGCCACCTCGTGGTCGTCTCCTCGGTCGCCTCGATCCGCGGCATGCACGGCACCCGGACGGCGTACGGCGCGAGCAAGGCCGCGCTCAACTCCCTGGCGGAGGGCATCCGCGCCGACCTCCTGGGCACCGGCATCCGCGTCACCACGGTCCTGCCCGGGTACATCGCCACCGACATCAACGTCGGGCGGCGCGGCCCGTTCACCGTCGACCTGGACACCGGCGTCACCGCCCTCACCGCGGCGATCGAGCGCGAGCCGGCGCGCGCCTACGTCCCGGAGTGGCCCTGGCGGCCGGTCGCGGCCCTGCTGCGGGTGCTGCCGCTGCCCGTCGTCCGCCGGCTCACCTGAGAAAGGACCCCCCTGCCCCCCACCACTCGCACGCTCGCGGTGGGGCCCTGCAGGAGGGCCACCTACTCACCGGAACGAAGCCTCGAGGCGGCCGTGCGCATGGTCGCCTCGTCGTAGGGACCGGCGTCCAGTCGGCCGGCGCGGACGGCGGCCAGCACCGCCAGCAGCTCCTCCCGCTGCGCCCCCACGAAGTCCGCGTCGACCACCGCCCCGTGCCCGGGCACGACCGGCCCGCGGGCCAGCGCGTGCAGCCGGCCGAGGGTGGCCGGCCACTCGGCGGGGAAGGCGTCCTCGAACGCCGGCGGGGCGCCCTCCTCGACGAGGTCCCCGGCGAAGACGGCGCAGTCGTCCACCTCCACGACCAGGTCGTGATCGGTGTGGCCGCGGCCCAGGAACCGCAGCACCACCTCGCGACCGCCGACGTCCAGGACCGCGGCGTCGTCGACCAGGGCGTCCGGCGGGTCCAGCGGTGCCTGCCGCACCCGCTCCGCCGCTGCCGGGTCCCCGGCGGCCAGCAGCTCGGCGACCCGGGCGGCGCGCTGCGCCTCGCCGGTGGCGCGGACGGCGGCGGCGCACCCGCGCGTCCCCCAGACCGTCGCCGGGCGGAACGCGGCGTTGCCGAAGCAGTGGTCGTAGTGCGCGTGGGTGTCGACCACCGTCCACGGGGACGACGTCACCCGGCGGACGGCGGCGATGAGGTCGGCGGCCTCGCCGAGGTCCGAGCGGGTGTCGACGACCAGGCAGGCGCCCTCGCCCACGACCAGCCCGCAGTTGAGGTCCAGGGACTCGTGCCGGCGCACGAACACCCCGTCGGCGACCTCGCGGAAGCTCACCAGCAGATCCGCATCGGCCGGTCCCGGGCGTCGCGGGCCCCGTCGCCCACGCACTCGGCGACCCCGTCGGCGATCCGCCGGGCCGACCACGCCGCCGCGCACGCGTCGAGGGCGTCGATGACGGGGACGCGCGGCGGGGCGTGCAACAGCGCCTCCTCGACGTCCATGACGGCGCGCAGCGCGATGAGTCGCTGGGCCGTGCCGCGTGCTGTGCCCTTCGGGTCGCGCACGCGCCCGTCCAGCTCCCGGAACGCCAGCTCCGGGTGGACCTCGACGACGTGGTCGGCGGGGGGCTCGCCGAGGGCGTCGTCGAGCGCGCGGATCGCCCTGACCAGCTGGAACGCCTGGGCGGAGGGAGCCCGCGGCGGGTGCGTGGCCGCCCGGGACAGCGCCCGCGCCTCGGCGTAGTCGTCGGTCGCGAGCACCGCCCGCACCGGGGTGGGGAAGACCGAGCTGCCGGCGCCGAGGCCGCGCAGCCGCTCCCGCGCCTGGTCGTCACAGTGCCGCGGGCCGTCGTCGGGGAGCCCGATCGGCATGTCGATGCCGACCACGTCGACGTCCGGCACGGCGAGGACGGCGGCGGCGTCGGGCAGCACGGTCAGCGTCACGGTGCGGCCCTCGAGCCGAGCGCCCACCCAGGCGCCCCGCCAGCCGTCGACCCCCAGCACCGCCACCTCGGCAGCCTGACAGAGCGGCAGCCTGACAGACTCGCGGCCATGCGCGTCTTCGTCGGCACCGACCACGCTGGGCTGGAGTTCAAGGAGCACCTGAAGAAGGCGCTCGCCGACGCCGGGCACGAGCCGGTCGACTGCGGGGCGTACGAGTACGACGCCCAGGACGACTACCCGCCGTTCTGCTTCGAGGTCGGCGAGCGCACCGTCACCGAGCCGGGCAGCCTCGGCGTGGTCATCGGCGGCTCGGGCAACGGCGAGCAGATCGCGGCGAACAAGGTACCGGGCGTGCGTGCGGCGCTGGTGTGGAGCACCGCGACCGCCGAGCTCGCCCGCCAGCACAACGACGCCAACGTCGTCTCGATCGGCGCCCGCCAGCACAGCGTCGAGGAGGCCACCGAGCTGGTGCTGACCTTCCTCGCCACGCCGTTCAGCGGTGACGAGCGGCACGCCCGCCGCATCGGCCTGGTGACCGACTACGAGCAGAACCGCCACCGTCCCGCCGGCGGCCTGCCCACCCGCGAGGAACCGGTCTAGAACTCGTCCGGGCACCACGGGGTGACCGGCCAGCGGAACGCGGTCGCCGCCAGCGTGACCGCCCCGGGGCTCACCTCGGTGACCCGGCCGGCCGCCTGCAGCGTGGCCAGGGAGGCGCCACCCAGGTAGGCCGCGGCCAGCGCCTCGACGTCGAGGACCAGGTCGGGGTCGCTGTCGGTCTGCGCGCAGAAGCCACCCGAGGGCCCCGCGGTCAGCGCCCACCGCCCGTCGTTCCACGGGCAGAACCGGTCGCGGACCTCGAACACCAGGTTGATCGGCGTGGGGTAGCGCCGGGCGGCGAGGGCGCGGCCCACGTCGACCAGGCGCACCCACAGCGCGTCGATCGGGCGGGCGTGCAGCGCGCGCGGGTCGACGAGCAGGTGGCGCAGCGGGTCGTCGTCCGGCTGCGACGGCGCCTTCACCGTGCGGACCAGGTCGATCGACAGCAGGAACTGCCAGAGCGCGGCGTAGGCCGGGCTGGTCGCCGCGCGGATCTCCTCGACGGTGACCGTGCCGTCGGCCTCGCCGTCCTCTGTCCAGGCGCCCTTGACCCGGTAGGCGGCGTAGCCGGTGACCGTGCCGTCGGGCTCGGTGTGCAGCAGGTATCGGCGCTCGGGCGTGCCGGAGCGGTGGTCGTCCTCCTCGCGCAGCGCGCGGTCCCACCAGCGGTCGTCGCGCGCCAGGTTGCCCGGGACGAACCGGCGCACCCGGTCGTACAGGCCCACCGCGGCGGCCCGGTACTGCTCGACGGTCACCACGTCGACCCGCCCGGTGCCGACGTCGGTGCCCGACCGCAGCCGCAGCCGGTCGACCGCGCCGGAGAGGTTGCCCCGCCAGGTGGCCGGCGCGTACCCGAACCGGCCGTAGATGGAGCCCTCCGACGCCCACAACGCGGCCACCGGCTCCCGGCCCTGCTCGTGCAGCTCGGTCAGCTGGCGCCGCATGATCGCGGTCAGCACGCCGCGCCGCCGGTGGGTGGGGGAGACGCTCACCCAGGTGACCCCCGCCATGGGCACGACCGCGCCGGGCACCGTCATCTCCCGGCTGTAGACCCCTGACGTGGCCACCACCCGGTCGCCCTCCCACAGCCCGAGCGAGCGGTCCAGTTCCGCGTGCACGGGGACGGCGTCGACGAAGGAACGCGGCGCCGGCTCGGCGAAGGCGGTGAACATGGCGCGGCTGAAGGTGGGCCACTCCTCGGCGGTGGCGGGCCGGAGGGCGTCGGCGAGATCGGTCACCCTCGCTGTCTACCGGCACCCTCCGACGGTCGCGAACGGGTTGTCGGACGCCGGTGCCACGATGCGCGCCGTGGCCGCCACCCCGGACGACGTCCGCGCCGTCGCCCTCGCCCTACCCGAGACCACCGAGCGCCCGGCGTGGGACATGGCCTGCCTGCGCGTGCGGGACAAGGTCTTCGCCTCGATGCCGCCGGAGGAGACCTGGGTCGCGATCCGGCTGGCGGAGGGGGAGAACCGGGCGCTGGCGGCCGAGCGGCCGGGGGTGTTCTCCGTGCCGCACCACTACCGCAACTCCACCATGGTCGTCGTCGACCTCGCGGCGGCCGATCCCGAGGAGCTCGCCGAGCTGCTCACCGAGGCCTGGCGGCTGCGCGCCCCCGCCCGGCTGCGCGCCGCGTACGACGCCGATCAGGCGCGCAGGTAGGCCAGGGTCGCCATCACCCGGCGGTGCTGGTCGTCGTCCTGGGTGAGGCCGAGCTTGGCGAAGATCCGCTGGGTGTGCTTCTCGACGGCGCCCTCGGTGACCACCAGCCGCCGGGCGATGGCGCTGTTCGAGGAGCCCTCGGCGATCAGCCCGAGCACCTCGCGCTCGCGCGGGGTCAGCCGGCGCACCGGGTCGTCGGCGCGGCGGCGGGCGAACAGCTGGGCCACGACCTGGGGGTCGAGCACGGTGCCGCCGGTGACGACGTCGGCCAGGGCGCCCAGGAACGAGTCGAGGTCGGTGACCCGGTCCTTGAGCAGGTAGCCGACCCCGCCGCGGCCGTCGGCGAGCAGCTCGTCGGCGTAGGCCACCTCGACGTACTGGGAGAGGACGAGCACCGCCGTCCCGGGGACGGTGGTCCGGGCTTCCACCGCCGCGCGCAACCCCTCGTCGCTGTGCGTCGGCGGCATCCGGACGTCGACCACGGCGACGTCCGGGCGGTGCTCGGCCACCGCCCGGACCAGCGAGGGGCCGTCGCCCACGGCGGCGACCACTTCGCAGCCCTCCTCCTCGAGCAGCCGGACCAGGCCCTCCCGGAGGAGCACCGAGTCGTCGGCGATCACGACCCGCACGGCAGCTCCGCGACCAGCCGGGTGGGTCCGCCGCGGGGGCTGTCCACGGTCAGGACGCCGTCCACCGCGCGCAGCCGGTCGGCCAGCCCGGCCAGGCCGTGCCCGGGCGCGAGCACCGCGCCGCCGGTGCCGTCGTCCTCGACGGTGACCCGCAGCGCCGGTCCGGCCGCCACGACGACCACCTGGACGGTGCGCGCGCCGCTGTGCTTGGCCACGTTGGCCAGGGCCTCGCTGACCACGAAGTAGGCGGTGTTCTCCACGGCGGGGGCCAGCCGCTGCTCGGGCAGGTCGACCGACAGCTCCACCGGCACGGGGGAGCGGGCCGCGATCGCGGCGAGCGCGGCGGCCAGGCCGCGGTCGGCGAGCACCGGCGGCGCGATGCCGCGGGAGAGGGCGCGCAGCTCCTCCAGCGCCTCCTTGGCCAGGACGGCGGCCTCGCCGAGCGTCGTTCGGGCGGCGTCCGGGTCGCGGTCGAGCTGCCGCTGGGCGCGGGAGAGGTCCATGCCGAGCCGGACCAGGTGCTGCTGCGGTCCGTCGTGGATGTCCCGCTCGAGCCGGCGCAGCGCGACCGCCTCGGCGGCGACGGCGGCGTCGCGGCCCTGCGCCAGCCGGCCGATCTCGGCCTGGGTGGCCGCCCGGGAGGTCAGCAGCGCCCGCCCCAGCTGCGCCTGGAGCAGCGCCGCCCCGCGGACGACGAACGGCAGCAGCACGGCGAACACGGCTCCGATGAGCGTGTAGAGGAGGATCCGCGACCCCGCCGTCGACTCGAACCCGAGCAGTTCGAGCAGGTCGGTGTTGTCCGGGTCGGCCGACGCGTCGGGCAGCGCCCAGTCCCAGAGCCCGTAGGTCAGGCCGCCGAGCGCCCCGGCCCAGAACGTCACCGTGACGACGAAGGACAGGATCGCGAACGGGAACCGCACCAGTGCGTGCAGGGCGTCGAGCCAGCACTGCGGGTCGCGCAGCGGCGTCGTCAGCCGGCGCACGCGGCCGCCCTCCCCACCACGCAGGTAGGCCGGGGAGGGCACCGGCCGGCCCAGCACCCCGGGCAGGAAGGCGCGCTCCACGGCCGCCAGGCCGCGGGCGGCCAGCAGGGTGGCCGCCAGGACGGCGACCCCCACCCACACGACGAGCAGGCCCGCGCCGGCCGACAGGCCGGTCACGACGAGGACGAACGCGGCAATCGCCAGCGGGAAGGCGAGCAGTGAGTAGCCGGTGTCGACGCCTAGCTGGCGCAGCCACCCGTGCGGGCGGGCCGGAGCGCTCGAGGTCGGGGACACGGTCGGCAGGACGGCGGTGTCGGTGGTCATGCCGTCGAGCCTCGCCGGAGGAGGGGGTCGGACCCATCCCGCCAGCCGGTCGATCGGGTGTCGGGCTGGCCCGACAGGGGTGCGGTGCTCATGTCGCGGCCGATGCTCGTGGCGCGGCAGCGCCGTGTCCAGCACCCCGCCCCGTTAGGGTCCCCGGCAGCCGAGCGCGTCGCTGTCGTCGCGCCCCCGCGCGACCGCACGCCCGGCGGGGGAGGGAGCCGTGCGCTCCAAGACAGCGCCGATCGTCATGGCCGCCGCACTGCTCGCGGGCGGCTGCAGTTCGTTTACCGAGGACACCGACGCCGAGGCCGGGGAGTCCCTGCGCGTGGGGACGTCGGCCCCCGACGCCGAGTTCACCCTGGTCGCCGACGAGGACCCGGCCGCCTCGGCCGCGTCGGCCAGCCGCGCGCTGTTCGACTCCGCGGAGGTGGTCGTGGTCGCCCGCGACGGCGACGCGGCCGGCACGCTGCTGGGCGCCTCGGCCGCGGTCGGCCTGGGTGTCCCGCTGCTGGTGCAGCCCGCCGACGGCGGGGCGGCCGACGCGCTCACCGGCGAGCTGGACCGCCTGGGCGCGACGACGGTGCTGGCCGTGGGCGACGCCGAGGGGCTCGGCGACGGGCTCGACGTCGTCGCCGTCCCCGCAGCGCCGGAGGCGGTCGCCGAGGCGACGGGGCTGGACCTCGCCGAGACGCGCGAGGTGGACGGCGACGCCGTGGCCGGGGCGGTCGCCGAGCTGGACCCGGACGACCCGGTCGCCCTGCAGGCACCCGGGGACGCACCGGGCGCGGACGGCGACGTGGCGGCGCTGCCGGCGGTCGAGCGCGCCGAGCCGCTCGACGGCACCCTGGTGCTCGCCTCCGGCACCCCGGAGTCCGTGGCCGGGATCGCCAGCGCCCGGGCCGCCGGGGCGCGGGTGCTGCTGACCGGCGGCGCGACCGACCCGCGGGCGTCCGCCGAGGTGGTGGAGGCGCTGGCGGACGACCCGGGCTCGGTCGTCGCCCTCGGTGCGGGGTTCGCCGCCGAGGACGGGCTGGACTGGAAGCTCGCCACCGCCGCCACCGGGGAGCAGCTGCCCGGAGGCGGCCAGCTGCTGTTCCCGGAGCACTTCCTCGTCGCGCTGTACGGGCACCCGGGCAGCGGTGCGCTCGGAGTGCTCGGCGAGCAGGACCCGCAGGCCTCGGTGGAGCGGGCTCGCCAGCACGCGGCGCCGTACGAGGGGCTGGTCCCCGACGCCACCGTCGTCCCGGCGTTCGAGGTCATCGCCACGGTGGCCTCGGAGTTCGCCGGTCCGGACGGCAACTACTCCACCGAGGCCGACGTCGAGCAGCTGCGGCCGTGGGTGGAGGCGGCGGGGGAGGCCGGGCTGTACGTCGTCCTCGACCTGCAGCCGGGCCGCACCGACTTCGTCACCCAGGCCGAGCAGTACCGGTCGCTGCTGGAGCTGCCCTACGTGGGCCTGGCGCTGGACCCGGAGTGGCGGCTGGCTCCGGGGCAGGTGCACCTGACCCAGATCGGGTCGGTGTCGGTCGACGAGGTCAACCAGGTGGTGACCTGGCTGGCCGACCTCACCCGCGACAACGCGCTGCCGCAGAAGCTGCTCGTGCTGCACCAGTTCCAGGTGCGGATGATCCCCGAGCGGGAGCGGCTGGACACCTCCCGCGACGAGCTGGCGGTGCTGGTGCACGCCGACGGCCAGGGCTCGCAGGGGGACAAGCAGGCGACCTGGCAGGCGCTGCGGCAGACCGACCCGGACGCCGTGTGGTGGGGGTGGAAGAACTTCTACGACGAGGACGCCCCGATGCTCAGCCCGGAGGAGACGATCGCCCAGGTCAACCCCCGACCTCAGCTGATCAGCTACCAGTAGGGCGCGACCTCTCCCGTTCCGTCGGTGCCCTGTGGTCTGCTGTCGCGGCCGTCGAGTCGAGGAGGCCCCGTGACAGTCGTCAGCGAAGAGCTCGATCCCCGCCTGCTGGAGCACCGGCGCGAGCTCACCGGCTACTGCTACCGGATGCTGGGATCGGCGTTCGACGCCGACGACGCCGTGCAGGAGACGATGGTCCGCGCCTGGCGGGGGCTGGCCGACTTCGAGGGGCGGTCGGCGCTGCGGTCGTGGCTGTACCGCATCGCCACCAACGTGTGCCTCGACCAGCTCTCGGGCCGGCAGCGCCGGGCCCTGCCGATGGACCTGACCGGCTCCCCCTGGCAGCCGGTCGAGGCCTCGCTGGCCGCGCGCAAGCCGTCGTCGGCCTGGGTGGAGCCGGTGCTCGACCGCCAGGTGGTCGCCGAGGACTCCGACCCGGCCGACCAGGCGGTGCAGCGGGAGTCGATCCGGCTGGCTTTCGTCGCCGCGCTGCAGCACCTGCCGCCGCGGCAGCGCGCCGTCCTGCTGCTGCGCGAGGTGCTGCGGTGGAAGGCCGACGAGGTCGCCCAGTTGCTCGACACCACGGTCGCTTCGGTGAACAGCGCGCTGCAGCGCGCCCGGGCGACGCTGGCCGACGTCGGCGGGGAGATCGACCCCGCGCCGCTGGACGACGACGAGCGCGTGCTGCTCGACCGCTACGTCGACGCCTTCGAGCGATATGACATCGATGCCTTCGTCGCGCTCCTGCACGAGGACGCCACCCAGCACATGCCGCCGTTCGAGATGTGGCTTCGCGGGGCGAGCGACATCGGCACCTGGATGCTCGGGCCGGGCTCGGGCTGCCGCGGGTCGCGGATCCTGGCGACGCGGGCCAACGGCGCGCCGGCGTTCGCGCAGTACCGGCCGGTGCCGGGGGGTGGTCACGCGCCGTGGGCGCTGCACGTGCTCGATGTGCGGGACGGCCGCATCGCCCACATCTCGAGCTTCCTCGACCTCGACAACGACCTGTTCCGCCGGCTGGGCCTGCCCACTGAGCCGGCCTGAGACTGGAGGCTCCACCGCGGGGACGGCGCTGGGGCCCCCGGACCCCGGCGCCACTGACGGCCGGGGTCCGGGCGAGCGGGATCGGTCAGCCCAGAACCCTGCCTGGCTGACCCCGTACTCGGCCTGCGCGGCGGTGAAGCCCTGGGGCTGGACCCGCGTGGTGGGGGCCGCGGTCGTCTGCGCCCGAGGCCTACCCGTGGACGATGCAACGTCGTCTACGTCGTCACGTTCGTCCACACGGTGCCGATGTTCTCCTCACCGCCGCCTTGAGTCGTTGCGAGAAGGCAAGCGCTCAGCGAAGTCCCCGATGCGGTGAACGAGAAGGTCTGGCTCGCCTCGCTCTCGGCGCCCAGGTGCACCGCCTGGGTGAACGGCCTGGACGTGCCTTCCTCGACGAGGAAGAGCCCCTCTCCCCGGTTCACCCGGTCTGCCCCATCCCGTGACGTCACGGTCGCGGTGCCGGACACCTCGTTCCCTGGCTCGAACGTGGCGACGGTGAGCATGTGGGGACAGGTCGTAGTGACGACGGGCACCGTTCCCGCCGCCGCCACGGGCGCCAGCAGGACCGTGGTCGTGGCGAATGCCGCGACTGCTGGGATTGCTACAAGACGTTTCCTCAAGGCCATCGCCCCCTGGCGCTGTAGCGGATTGCCGCCCGCCGATGGCCAGCCTCGGATCTCGTCCCTCGTTCGCGGTGGCACAGCTCACGGGCGACAGGACGAACACCGTACTAGCGCCGGCCCGGCACGTGTCGATCCGGCCGTACGCCGTCTGTGCTGGGTTCGGCCTCGCCTCCGGGCGGCGTCAGAGCACCGTGGCCGATCCATGATCAATGGAGCGGGGACACTGGTCGCCTTGGCCTTGGACGACCGTTTCGGGGCTTCCTCCAGGAAGCCAGACAGCGACCCCTACCTGTGGGAACGCGTGGAGCGGGTGACGTGAATCGACCCCGCATGGCCAGCTTGGAAGGCGGGACCTGCCGGCTTGTTTCTGCTGGTCAGCGGCTCGTTACGGCCTTACGCCGCAGCTCGTGACCCACACATGACCCAGGGGGTCGGCGTGACCCACGCGTGACCCACCGCGGCAGGTGTTCGCTACTGCCTCGCTCGGCGGGGTCGCCCTGAAGGCGGCTTCAGGGATAGATCGTGTTCCTGAAGCCGCCGGGCGCTGATCAGCGACGCGGCTCGGGGATCGCCGGTGTGCGGAGGGTTCGGAACGCGGCCCGCACCTCGGAGGTGAAGAGCTCCGGCTCCTCCCAGGCGGCGAAGTGGCCGCCCCTGTCGACCTCGTTGAAGTAGGTGAGGTTGGGGTAGCTCCTCTCGGCCCAGCTGCGCGAAGTACGCCAGATCTCACCAGGGAAGGTGGTGAAGCCGACCGGAACCGAGACCTCAGGAGGAGCCTGGCCGGACGCCTGGGCTGCGGCCACGAACCGTCCGAACTCCCAGTACCACCGGGCGGCCGAGGCCCCGGTGCCTGTCAGCCAGTACAGCGTGATGTTGTCGACGATGTGCTCGCGCGTGAGGTTGCCCACGGGCTGCCCGTCGAGGAAGGCGCGGGAGATCTTGTAGTAGCTGTCGGTGTCGTGGTCGAGCATCCAGGCCGCCAGGGCGACGGGTGAATCCAGCAGGGCGTAGCCGATCGTCTGCGGCCGATTGGTCATCTCCAGGAAGTAGGCGAAGCCGGTGGCCTGGAACTCGGCGAGCGCAGCCGCAGCCGCGCGTTCTTGCTCGGACTCCTCTGGCGGGGGGTCGGCCAGCACTGTCACGAGAAAGTTCGTGTGGATGCCTACCAGCCCCTCGGGTGCCTGGCGGGCCATCGCATCAGTGACGATGGCGCCCAGATCGCCGCCCTGCGCGACGTAGCGGGTGTAGCCGAGGCGGCGCATCAGCTCCGCCCAGGCGAGCGCGGTGCGGCCGGCCTCCCAGCCGAGCTCGGCGGGCTCGCTGGAGAAGCCGTAGCCGGGCAGGGACGGCAGCACGAGGTCGAAGGCGTCCTCGGCACGTCCGCCGTGCGAGGTCGGGTCGGTGAGCGGGCCGACGGTCTCCAGCAGCTCGATGACCGAGCCGGGCCAGCCGTGCGTCATGATCAGCGGCAACGCGTTCTCGTGCCGTGACCTGACGTGGATGAAGTGGATGTCCACTCCGTCGATCTCGGTGGTGAACTGCGGCACCGCGTTCAGCCTGGCCTCGACCCGGCGCAGGTCGTAGTCGGTCGCCCAGTAGCGGGCCAGCGCCTGCATCGTCGCCAGCTGCACGCCCTGGGAGCGGTCCTCGACCAGCTCCCGGGAGGGCCAGCGCATCGCCGCGAGGCGGCGGCGCAGGTCGGCCAGCGCCTCCTCCGGGACCTCCACGTGGAACGGAAGGATGCCGGCTCGTTGTTCGACTGTGGTCATGGCCTGTCCTCGATGCGGATGCGGGGGAAGTCGCAGACCGGGACGGAGCCGCGAGCGCACAGCAGCACCGGCGGGGATTTGGGCTTCCAGGACGTGACCACTCTGGCCCTGGCCATCGGGGTGGCAGTAGAGACGAATAGCCCATCCCGGCCTGTCGGCACGCTCTCGCTGGCGGCCAGGTGTCCCTGAGTGGGCCGCTCTGGGACAGATGGCGGCTTCAGAGACACGGAGCGCGCGCTCACTGCGGGGCTTCCCCGCCTGGACGCAGGCTCTGGCCCGTGCATCCTCCGAGTCGCACGAGGACATCTCGGACACAGCCCGGCAGACGTGCCCCTCACGCCGTCGCCGGGCCCGTCGGATGACCGGCAGAGTCCCCGGCTTGTTTCCCGGCCGTATCGCCACCTAGCCTGCTGGCGTGGCTGGACGACTGATTGGGTGCGGACTCGTCGGCGTGTGACTCTCGAGCCGGCGGGTCCGTGGGCACAGCTCTCGAGGGCGCCCGCCTGTCGACCAGAGCCTCCCGGGGCTCGGAGGACCACATGCTCTCCCGTCACAGCCACACCCCGAATGCAGCGAAGCTGCACGTCATCGTCACGGACCTGTTCGGCGCCCAACGCGTCCTCACCATGCTGACCGGACGCAACTACATGCTCACCCGCTTTGATGCCGAGGAAGCGGGCGCTGGGCGCTGGCGAGTCAGCCTCGACCTGATCGCCGATCGGGAACAGGTCGAGCTCCTCGAAGCCCGTCTGCACAGGTTCCCCAGCGTGCTGGTCGTCGACGTCGAATTGGGTGGCGCATTGGCCGCGACTGCTTGACGCAACCGTGCTGTGCTCGACCGGGCGGAAGGCGCGCCATCTCTGCGGGTGCCCCATCGTGGGCGGCTTCGGGACAGGGGGCGGCCTCGAAGACACCTCCCGGGCATCTCACTTGGCGCGCCGCCCGGCCGGGAACGTGCCGTTCCAGGGGTTTGCGCGTCACCGTTTCCGCGGCGGCGCGACCACCAGCGCGACGCCGAGAGCGGTCACCCCGATCCCCACGAGGGACAGCCCGCCGACCTGCTCGCCGAAGAGCAGGTACGCCTCGACGGCGGTGGCCACCGGCACGAGGTAATAGAGGCTGGAGACGCCCGCAGCCGTTCCCCGGCGCAGCAGCAGGAACAGCAGCAGGACCGCGCCGATCGACAGGAACAACACCAGCCAGACGAACGCGGCGATGAACTCACCGGTCCACCGGATCGACGTGTCCTCGGTCGCCACCGCGACCGCCAGCAGCACGGCAGCGGCCGCCGCGTACTGCACCGCCGTCCCCCAGACCAGAGGGATCCGGTCGCCGTGCCGCTTCTGGTAGACGGTGCCGAGCGTCCCTGAGGTGAGTGCCACGAGGCACGCGACGACACCGGCCACCGGGAGCGGCTCGGCCGAGCCGGCGTCGGAGAGGCCCGGGCCGACGACCAGCACGACGCCCGCGACGCCGAGCGCCAGTCCGAGCCACTGGCGCGCCGTTGGCCGCTCGCGGAGCACCCGCGCGGCGAGGACGGCGGTGAGCACCGGTTGCAGGCTCACGATCACCGCCGTCACCCCTGCAGGCACACCCAGGGAGATGCCGTAGAAGATGCCGCCCAGGTATCCGCCGTGCAGCAGCAGCCCGGCGACCGAAGCGCGGCCGTACTGCTGGCGAGAGGCCATGCCGGCCGAGCGCAGTGCGACGGCCAGGACGCCGAGCAGGGCCGCGGCGACGCCCAGGCGCAGGGTCAGGAAGGTGAAGGGCTCGGCGTAGGGCAGCCCGTACCTGGCGCCGACGAAACCGGTGCTCCACAGCAGGACGAACAGCGCCGGTCCACCCAGCGTCTGGACCCGCGAGGTCGTCCCCGTCATCGGCACAGTCTGACGACGCCAGGTAGGTCATCGCCTCCGCGCTACGACACCAGGTTGCCACCCCGCGCGGTGTCCCTGAATGGGCCGCTCGGGGACCCCCCGAGGCCGCGGCCCGCACCACATCAGCAGGGCGCAGGCTGGCGGCCGGGGTGCTGCTCGTCCCGCCCCGGGAGGTCGTCCGATGATTCGCCGGCTGCGCCCAGCATGGCGTCGAGGGCACGAGCGATGTCTGCGTCGCGGTCGTCGGCGGCGTGCTGGTAGAGCAGCGCGGCGGCGGGGGAGGAGTGGCCGAGGCGGCGCATCAGCTCCTTGGTGGTGGCACCGGTGGCCGCGGCGAGCGTGGCGCCGGTGTGGCGGAGTTCGTGCGGACGGACCGCCGGCAGGCCGATGGCGTCGGCGGCGCGGCGGAAGGTCGAGTTCCAGTTGCTGCGGGCGAGGTAGCCGCCAGAACTGGTGGAAAACAAGAGGGCGTCCGGAGAAGCGCCAATGTGCTTCTCCAGGTGGTCCTCCAGTATCGCCGCGATGGCGGCGGGGAGGGTGACGGTCCGGTGGCCTGCGTCGGTCTTGGGTTCGCCGACCACCCATCGGCCGCCGACGCGTCGGACCGAGCGCTCGACGCGCAGCCGGCCGCCGGGCAGGACGTCGGACCGCCGCAGCGCGGTGGCCTCACCGAACCGGAGTCCGCCGAAGGCCAGGACGAGCGCCAGAGCGCGGTAGCGCTCGGTCCTCCGGTCTCCCCCCAGTTGCTCTGCCAGCTGCAGGGCCTCCGCCGCGGTGAGTGCCCGCGACGGCCGGGATGCCTTCGGTGTGCCGGCCCCGCGCAGCCGGCACGGGTTGGATGCGATGGCCTCGTCGGCGACCGCGATGTTGAGGACGGCGCGCAGGAGCCGGTACGACTGGGCCAGCGCTGTCGGGCCTGTGGTCCGGCCCGCCGTGGCGTGCCACGAGCGGACGGCGGCCGGCGTGACTTCGTCGACGGGAACGTCGGCCCATGGCTCGGCGAGGTGATGACGCCACAGCGACGCGTAGAGGATGCGGGTGCTCTCGCGGAGATCAGTGCGGGCGAGGTAGTCCTCGGCGTACTCACCGACTGTCCGGCGACTTGCGTTCGGGGCACGCCAGCTCTTGCGGAGGAGGTCGGTCTGCTGGCTCGCCAGCCAGGCCCAGGCATCGGCCTTGGCAGCGAAGACCTTCGCGTAACGCCGACCGTCGGGGCCGAGGTACCGGGCGCGGACACGGCCGCTCGGCAGCCGGTCCACCGACCCGAACGTCCGCTTGGCCACGCCGCGACCTTGGCGAAAGCGTCAGCGGTAGTCCGTTGAAATCATCGCTGGCTGGGGATACGGCCGGCATCCACAAAAGCGTCTAGCGTCGAGCGCTCCAGGCGCACATACTTGCCGATTTTGACGTAGCTGATCCGGCGCTCGGTGATGAGCCGGCGGATGAACCGCTCCCCGGTGCCGAGATACTCGCCCGCTTGTGCGACGGTCAACAGCGGGTTGGCGGAGGAGCGCCGCTCGTCGATCTTCTGGTGCGCCGTCATGACGAAAGCCTGGGCAGCAGTCTCCAGTCAGCCTCCAGGGCCGTCTCGCCCCGGGAGGCCAACGCACGACGGTGTCCCTAAGCGGCCCACTATGGGACATCGTCGAGTTGGCAACCCGCGCGGTCGGTTGACGGCCTGGGTGCACCTCGGCGACAGCGGAGGCATGGGATCGGGGACCGCGGCCCGATCACTCGAAGGGCTGCGGACGACCGGGAGCATGGATCCACGCCTGCAGCCGCTCGGCGTTGCGCTCGAGCGCGCCGTTGAAGCCGGAACGAAACGGGACCTCTGTCAGCTGAACGCGTTGGCGTGACCCATCGCGGAGAACGAGCCACACCGTCCAGCCCGTGCCGAACCTCCCGTCCGCCCGGTCGACTACTGCGTCGGTGAGCTCGTCGCGGCGGAACGTACGGGTGGTGAACTGGTTGCGGACCGTCAGTCGCCCGTCGGCGGTGCCGACCGCACCCATCATGAACATGCGGGTGCCCAGTGCCACGCCGAAGGCTGCGATCAGCCAGCCGGCCAGCCCGGGCCCGTCGGGCTGGTGGAAGATGATCCAGAGCCACACGGGGAGGAACACCACGATCCACACGCGCGCCCACAGCGGCAGGTGGATGTGCAGCTCCTGGTCGACGGTGGCCACGGATTGATCATGCAGGTGGCCGCGGTTTGCCTCTCGCAGTTCTCGACGGCGAAGCCTCTTCCACCTGATTCAGCGACACCTCGCGGCGCGAAAACGTCTACAGGGCCGCCCTCTGGGTCGCCCTGAGCGGCCCACTCAGGGATAGGTCGTTCGCCGCGTCGCGTGTACGTGCAGCGGCGAGGCAACCGTTCAGGCGACCTCACTGGTGGTGCGGCCGGCCCTAGATGATCATGACGACGTGCCGCCACCGACACCCGTCCGCCGGATAACAGGGCCATGACGTCAGGTCAGAGAGCCGGTGTGGTGCTCACGGTCGTGGCCGATGCCCTGTGGTTGGTCGTCGTCATCGCGATCCTGGCGACCCCGCCGGACCAGGGCGCGAACATCGGCGCGGGGCTCCTCGGCCTACTCGCCCTGCCTCTGTCCATCGTGGCGGCGGTCGTGCTGATCACCACGACGGCCTCCACCGCACCTCGTGCGGCGAGTGCCGCCTCCATCGCCCTGTGGACGCTGTTCGTGGTCCTCCCCTGGACCTCTGCAGCAGAGAACGGAGTGCAGATCCTTGTCGGACTGACGGCGATCCTGGCACTCAGCGCGAGCGCCGTCCTCGTCGGCACGGCCCACGGACGCCAACGGCGCTGAAGCGGCTCCCGACCACAGGCTGTCCAGATCGCGGGTGTCTCTGCCGCCCTCACGGCGAGCCCGGCCGGTGTCCCTGAGCGGCCCACTATGGGTCAGCGATGAAGGTAGCGATTGCTTCAGCGGGACGGCCCATGTGGGCCGCTAGGCCACGTCATGCAATGTCTGAAGGAGCACCTGCGGAAGTGTGCGCATCGCTTCGTCCAACGCGCCTTCGATGGGAGACGCATCTGCACTCGCGTCGATAGAAATGAGATGCGCCCAGGCCTTTGGCTCATACCGAGACAGCATCGAGAGTCCGTAGAGAATGCCGTACCAAAGCAGCAGTGGGTGAGCAGGTAGAGTGGATGAGCCCACGGAGGGAAAGGCATACGTCAGGCCTTGGTAGTTGAAGACACGGTTTAAGATGTCTTTGAGCTCGGCCTCTGCAGAGGTCGAACGTCCGAGCAAGATAGGTATCTCGAACTCCTCTGCCGACACCATCGTCGCGCCGATTGGATTGCCCTCCGGCATGGCGAAGGACCAGCCCTGCAAGGTCGGAAAGCGGTTCAAATACGCGGACACCGCGCTTCTTTGCGCTTCGATCGCGTTCGCAAGGTCGCCCGACGCCCCATCCTCAAGGAACTCGGTCTGCATCAAGCCACTTGGCAAGGGCGCGATACGGACTCGGGTGCGCTGGCTGCGGAGGACCATCCCGTCCTCGGCTCGTAGAACGAGCGGAGCGTCCTCTCCCATGCCCGTGAGCGGCGCCAACTCCATCGCCGGGACGAGGCACCAAAGGTCTCCCAGGGCGGTCGCCGAAGGAAGCGAAGCGGCACCGAGAATTCGTGCTAGCCCGGTGAACGTGCCCCGTCCACTGTCCTGTAGCTCCAACGACGCAATGCCTGTGCGAACGACTCCTTGCATAGGGCCGACCCTGAGTCCGTGGCCGCCTGCGAGTCGCCACTCGTCATGTCTCGCCGAGAGGCTGGCAGCGGCGACGGACCGAGCCGCCTGGCTGAGTCCATAGAACAGAAGGACTGGCTTCGTCGCTGGGCCCACAGCTTGGGCGGCCGCGAAGAACTGTTCGGCCTGTTCCATGGCCGCTCCGAAGACGGCCTTCCTGTCCCCGCGCCGCGCGGCACCGGGGGGCTCGTGGCGGATGGTTCGCAACTGCCGCCAAGCAACCGCCGGAGGAGTCGCCAGCAGATCCCGATAGGTCGGCCCAGTCGGTCTTGTCACTTTGCCAAGCTACTGGTAGTGATCTCAATCCATGCTGTGAACCGTTCCCCTTGACCTGTTTACGGGCCGGTGCGCGCAGCCCTCAACAGACCTCAGCGCCACCGTCCATCGGCTTCGGTCCTCCGAAGCGGAGCGCACGGCGGACGTTCGGGCGCGGCTCGACGACATCGGCCGCCGGCAGCAACGAAGTCTCTTAGGCCGCCCTCATGACTGGTGTCCCTAAGCGGCCCACTTAGCGAGAGGCTGACTCGTCACATCAAGGTGCTGCAGGGGGCGCCGGACCCCGGAGTGCGAGCCTCATTAGATCTACCCGACGGGTGACCGTCCATGCTCATCTTTAAGGGTGCGGAACCGCCGGGCCAGTCTTCGGGCATCCATGAATGAGCCGCAATTTGGGCCTAGGAACTCGTCATAATCCTTATCGAGCCAGTCAAGATAGGCCAGAACCTCCTTGCTTTCCATGACGCGTAGAGCCTCGAATCCGAGTAGCTTCACATCTGCGGGTTTCAGTACGCCGGCCTGCAACATCTGCTCGACTAGGCAAAACGTGTGCAAGAAGTAGTCCAAAGCGGCTTCCTCGCGACTTCCTGGAAACCAGGCAGGGTCGAATCGCCAGCTGAACGGCTGTGTCGTGTAGTCCAGACGGTAAAAGAAGGCGCGCGCCGTACTGTCCCGGAAATATCGGTCAATCGTCGTGAAGAGAAACTGTTGACGGCTCGTGAGGCGTCCTTGTCGAACTTGATAACCGGTAAAGAACAACGCCGTTGCCGTAAGCCCTAGAGCGATAACGGTGAGGACATCGCCAATCTTGACTTCGGGGTTCCATTGGAGTGCTGTCACGTTCATGGGCACTCCCCTCTGGTTAGGCTTGTCCAACGAGGGCGGGAACATTGTGGCCTAGTTGGCCTCCCGGGAGCCCGGGCAAGCGCGTGCGGCGATGCGGTTGCCTCAGAGCCTCAGTGCTCCAGATGGACTAGCGGTGTCTCTGAAGCCGCCTTTAGGGACGCGACCTCAGGCGTCCCCGCGGCCCTGGAGATGTGTCGCTTGACCCCAACCTGCCGGGACTCGCGATCTCAAGGTCCCCGACCGACACACCTCATGCACTGTCGGCTGGAGGACCTCGCACCGGCCCAACGGCACTGACCCGGCGATCCCAGCAGCGGGCAGCCGGATCCGAGATGCAAGAGGTGTGTCGCCTCGTGATCTTGGAATCCCCAGGTGCCTGAGGAGTGCGCCGGCCGTGAGGCGACATGAGCCTCGCTCCGCGCCGTTGAGGACTCGAAGCCGGTGTTGAAGGGCTGACGTCGGCAGGATCGTGACGCTGCACGGGGGATTGGTCGGCGAGTTGCGCGGCAGTCCGCAGCGGCGCCGCTATCCGTGCAGTCTCGGCCGCGGAGCTGTCCCGGAAACCGCCCCGTCACCGGGCATGGTCGCGGGCGGGTCATACGGGACTGTCAGCAGATGGCTCCCGACTGACCTGCAACATCACCGTTAGGGGTTCGCCTTTCGCGACAGGCCTGCGGACCGTCGATGGCTCAGCCGCAGCCTCGACACCATCTTGGGGGGCGCAGCGACAGCGCAGCTGGTGGGGCGACCGGCTGTTGCACAGCCGTTCCCTGTGTGGTGGCGAACTCACGCAGGGTGCAGGCTGCTGGCAGCCGGGCGCCACGAGGGGGACGACGTGCTCGAAGGCAATCCGCCATCCACCTGGTCGGAGACTTACCGCGCGTGCGGCTTCGACACGACCGGCGTGTCCGAGCTCTTGGAACTCCGGGCCGGAGGCGTCACCTTCACCGTCCAGCCGCAGCGGTGGGGGACCCTCGCCCTGGAGGTTAGGTACCGCCACCCGCGAGCGCAGGGTCAATTCAGCTACGCCGTGCCCCCGGAATGGGAGGCGCTGCGCGTCCGGCACCTGCTCTTCGTCATCCTCCGTGGCTTCGGTCCCCCGGGTCGCCCCCCGGCGGACGAGGTCTTCCCGCTGGCTGTCGACGACGCGATCGACCTGACCAGGCAGTCTCTGGACCTCGGCCGGTTCTGGCGGGGCATCTGGGGCGACCCGGACATCGGTCCCCGCGTCAGCCTGCCGGTCGGCGAGAGCCTGCTCCAGCGTGCGGCCTTGACTGTCGCGCGGACCGTCGATGACGGCGCGCTGCTCACCCGCCTGGCGGACTCCCATCCCGACGACGAGGTCCGGACGACGGCGCTTACCAACTCCGCCTGCCCGGACGCAGCACTCCATGCAGCAGCCGCAGACACCAACTCGGCGATCCGCTGGGCTCTGCTGCGGCGGAAGGACCTCCCGGCCGAGACGATGACCCGGTTGGCCTGGCACGTGGCCGCCCGGGAATCGACGCTTGGCCCGGACGACGACCTCGACTCACCGAAGGTGCCGGCCAGACACCGAGGGATCGTCCTGGAGCTCGCCACCGATCGCCGGTGCCCGGTGGAGCTGCTCCCAGGCCTCGTGCGCGAAGTGATGGACGGCGGCACGGGCTACCGCATCCGCCTGATCGAACGGTCGCAGCAACTCGGGATGGATCGTCTGGAGCTGGTGTGCACGGTGCTGCTCGCGCGCGCCCGGACGAGCCCGGGGGCCGATGTCGTGATGGATGCCGTGGTCCGCACCATGGACGCCCGCGGGGAGGACGGGTGGTCGTGGCTGCTCAACCACCGGCTGGCCGGCGTCCGGCGGCTCGCCGCCGACCGCCAGGCGAGGCGCGACAGGGAGGCGACCTGATGGGGCAGCCCGGTGCGGGCGGGCGAGGTCTGGACTCGCCGGACCAAAGGTGTCAGGCGTGACCGGTGGTGGCGGGATCGGGGTCTACTACGCCCGCGTCAACGCACTGATGCGGATCGTCCCCGAACCGCTGCGCAGCGCTTTCCTGGCCCGGTGGGAGAAGGCCGGGGAAGCCGCCTCGGGCGGTGGCCTGCGCGCGGCCGCTGCCGGCGACGTCGCCAACGTGATGCTTTCCCTCCTGCAAATCCCCAACCTCAGCGCGGTCGCACGGCTAGACGAAGGGACGTGGTTCACGTATCGGGGCACCGTGACGGTCCGCGGCCGGCAGCTGCGAATAAGACGACCGGACCTCGACGTCGACCTGAAGGCTGAGGTGCGCAGCGACTGCAGGCTCACCGCCACCGCGCGCACCGAGCTGACCGGGACCAAGAGCATCGCCCTCGTCGGGATCATCGCGGGCCCGGGCACCTTCCAACTCGTTGTGGCCGGTTACTCGGACGAGATGATCGGCATGGTGCACCCGGGCCAGTTACCCGAAGACCTGCTGAGCCGATGGGCGCTGGACCGCGACCCGGGTTGCCGGACGGAGGCGGAGTCTGCGGCGGCCGTCCGGGCGTCTTTCACGCAGATGGAGGAGTTGCTGGTGTACCGGCAGGGCCACCGGATCTTCAGTACCGACGCCGCCGTCCTGGCCGAGAGGCAACTGCAGCAGTTCTACGACCTGCTGCACAGATGGATTCTCCCCAGCGGCATGCAGACCATCCGGGAGATGGACACGGGCCTCGGACGGGTGGACTTCCTTATCGTGGATGGCGCATATAGCCATGCAGTCGAGTTCAAGCAGGTCAGCGACGCGACGGCGAAGTCGGTGGAGGCGATCCGGCGGGGGTGGGACCGGCAGCTACCCACCTACATGACGGCCCGGAATGCCTCGCACGGCTGGCTGGTCTGCCTGTGCCAGGGCGACCGGATGACCGACGACGACGTCGCGGCTATCCGGGGCATCGCGGGTGGCGTCGATCCCACATCTAACCGCACGCTGGTGCTCCTGGACGGCCGGGCACAGGTGTCCGCATCCCGGCGGGCCAGTGTGCCGCGGCTGCTGTCGCGCGAGGACTGACGCCGCCCTTCGCCCCACGGACGCCGGTGCAGTAATCCGGTCAGGGCGACCACAACGGCAGCGTGAGCAGCGCGGCGGTCGTCGCCAGCGAGGTCTGCGTCGCTTCCAACGTCCCGTAGCCGCCCGGCGGAGCACGAGCAAACGTTGTTCAACCCCTTCGACGGGGTTCGTGTGACGGTCCGGTCACCGAGAGCACCCCCCGCTGGCGCGGGCGCCAGGGGCGCACGCGAAACTGCGTCGTCCGGTCGGCACCGTGGGGAGCACTAGGTGACGAAGATCCGCAAGATCGTCAGGTTCTACGAGCCGATCCTGACGGACCAGCAAGGCAAGCAGCACACCTCGAAGTCCAACTTCTGGACCCACACCCGGGACGTGGTGAAGCGCCTCGACCACGACGATCGCGAGTGCCGGTACAACGGCGTGGCCTACTTCGGGGAGGCCCGCCTCGGCCTGGCCCCCGCCATCGACTACCTCTACGTGGGCCGCCTCCGCCCCGCCGCCGACCACCCGGACGGCTTCCGGCGCGGGATCGGGATCACCGGGCCGCTCCAGCCCGCGCAGCCGGGCGACCTCATCTCAGAGCCCACGTACTTGGTCCCCTTCGGCATCAGGAATCACGTGGCGGTGCTGAGCCCGGTGACGGGTGCGACCCGCATCCAGGCCGTCGAGTACTGGCTCAACATGGCGCTCGGGCTCATCCCGACCGAGCACGAGCTGACGCTGGCCCCGCTGATCGACTCCACCCTGGCCGCGAAGCTGACCAACGCCACTGGGGCCTCCCGCCTCAATATCCGGGTGGCGCCCGGGGCCCACGTGCCTGAGGACCGCCCGGGACGGGTGATGTCAGCCATCGCCTCCGCCGCGGAGACGACGACCGAGGAGCTGTCCTTGGAGATGACCTGGTCGTTTGGCGGGGCTGCGGGGAGTCAGACTTGGCGGGAGGAACTGCTCACCGCCGCCCGGGAGGTCGCCCGAGGGAACTTCGCGGACAAGGCTGTGGTGAGCCTCAAGCTGGCCGACGAGGACGGCATCTCGACCGAAGTGCACGACCTGTTCAAGGATCGGGTAACCGAGCGGACCTACATCGAGGTGGCCGAGGACTCCACCCCCAGCGAAGCGTCGGTGCTGTCGGGTATTCAGCAGGCCATCGACAGGTTCCGCGAGCGGATGTAGGGAGCGATGTTGCGAGCGAAGCGGGTCGCGGCCATGGCCGGGGACTTCCCCAGCCTGGTCAACCTCGCTCTGCTCGCGGGCCTGGGGCTCTACTGGGGCGCCACCTTCATCTGGCCACACATCAACCTCGCCCGCACTCTCGACCGGGCCGCCGAGGACGACCACCTACTGACCCTCCACCTAGGCACCGCCGCGCTCGCCGCGATGATCGGCGGCTTCTCGGGCGTCGTCGTGATCTTCGGGCTAAGCGGCGAGGGCAGCCGGTTCCGGCGCCTGCGCCAGTCCGGTGGCCGACGGCTCGCCGCCAACTGGGTTTCGGTCGTCGCGGTCTCCTTCGTCGCTGCCTTCCTCGCCCTTGGGGCAGCCGCCACGGCGACCGCCCGAGGGGCACAGCCCTCCGTGTGGCTGGACCTCTACGCCGTCCTGCTGTGCGCTCACAGCGCCACCCGACTGCTCTGGCTGCTCCATGCCCTGGCCAGGGTGGTCAACGGTGAGGACGAGGATCAGCGCCGCACGGACAAGATGATTGACATCGCGGACATCTCCCCGCGAGCCCGCGTCGCTCGGAGATAATTCACGTCAGCCGGTTCAGGTCCACGCTCGAACGGCTTCGGCTTCCCGTGGGTATCCCGGCGCGGTGCGCTAGGCCGGCTGAAGCAGCCGGGGACCCGCTGTGCAATAGCAGGGCGCAAGAACAAGACCGTCCTGCAAGCGGATCCCTTTGCGGCGCGCCGGTCAACGACTTAGAGCGTCACCAGAACGACGCCAGCGACATCGGTACTGTTCAGCTCGGCCGGCCGGCGCCGGCTCGGAGAAGGACCCGCGGCAGCGATGGGGCGGATGGTGCCGTCGTCGGAGGGGTCGGGATGGTCCCACATCGAGTTCGGCAGGCTGGGGCGACGGAGCTCGTCGACTAGCGCGGCAATGTAGGCCGGCGGGCTCGTACGGAGACCTTGCAGTACGTGGGCGTAGTAGGGCCCCGGGAAGTGACCTGAGTCCCCCGGCACGTCGTCGAAGACGGGCGCGCCGGGCACCGTGATCCGCTCTGCGGTGGCCGCGGTGAACGCCCCAGCGCGCGCCGTCGCGACCAGCCGGAAGATCCGACGTGCGATCTCCCTGGCGCCGTCCTGAGGTCGCTGCAGGAACGCCACGAGGTCAGGGTTGGTGAGCCCGCGCAGGTTGACGTCCCAGATCGGGTCGGCTGGTACGGCGGGGTCGACGAGATCCTCCAGAGGGATCGATTCGGTCAGCGCGGTGTTGCCCGTCATCACCGCCGACTCCCAGCCCGAACTGAGCTGGTAGGCGGTGACCATGGAGATTGCCATGCGCCGACAGCGCTGGCATTCGTGCCCGCCGTCGAGGCCGGTGCCCGGTGTGGTGCCGGGTGGGGCTGGTGCTGCTCGAACGAGTCCTTCCCGGTCGTCCCGGTGCAGGCAGGAAAGAGCGGCTCGGTAGACCAGGCCTCCGGTGTAGATGCTGTAAACGGCCGGGACTTGCAGCTCACGCGAGGTGCGGAGAAGGGTGCGCAGCTGGCCGCCGCGGCGGTGGGTGATGTCTACGAGCCACTGGTCGCCGGCGAAGGTGAGGCGCTTGGCCTGGACGAGCATGCCGAAGCACTCACCACTCTTACTGTCGAGCCACCACCACACGTAGTCCGCGCCGAGGGCGTTGGGGCCACGTCCCTCTTGATTCTGGTTGAACATCACCACCTGGACGTGCGGCCGACCCTCGGTGACCGAGACTGAGGTGACCTCGGGCTCGGTCCATCCGTCGTCGGCCAGGTCGCGCTTATCCATGAACGCTTCGGCCGCTTGACGGATGGCGCTAACCCCCGCGAGGACGTCATCGCGCGCGGCGCCCGCGGCCCTACCCGTCTCCGACGGGAACCCTCCGAACACGTCACGATTTTGGCCAGGAGGGACCCGTCTCCGCGCTGCGAGCCATCCCCGATGCGACGACCGCGAACGATCTAGGACCGCTGGACCTGCGAACCGCCCGGAAGGCGATCCCCTTGCGGCGCACCGCGCGAGGATGCCCGCGAGGGACAGTCCCGGTGATCTGAGCTACTGCTTTCCCAGTTCACTGACCGTCGCCGGTGGCCAGTCGGCTTACGGGTAGGGCAGCCGGGTGCCACCCGCTCGTGCAGCAGGCCATCTTGACGGCACGTACACCTTCAAGAGCTACTGAGGCACGTGACGACCTCGCGACCGACCGCAACCCCCATAGACCCGGATGAGGGGTGGAGTCGCTGCTGGCACTGCGGCCGGGGGACTCAGGGCGGCAAGCACCGCGGGCACTCCGATGACCCAGAGATTCGTGGCTATGTCACCTGGGCAAAGTGCCGCAATAGCGACCTTAAGGAGTACCAGCTCACACTTCCTGACCCCGGGACACTGACGGACCCAACCGTCGAACACCCACAGATGACCCGGCTTGCCTTCGAGCGAGGCCCCGACTGGCTGGACGACGAAGCTCCCCGTCGATGGGGCGCCTCACTGGTCTGGTGGCAGCCTACGAAGGAGTTCGTCGTTCAGGTCTACGTCGATGGCAGGATCGCAATCAGCGAGAGCTTCAGGGAGCGTGCCGAGGCGGACGCCTGGTTCACTCGTGAGGTGGTGCGCTTGCGCCGTGAGGACTCCCAGTTCCGGCCATCGGCGGCGGAGCTAGCAGCGATGCCCTGGAATACCGACGATGACGAGGACCCGCAGCTGCCTGAGTAGCTAGGCTGGGGAAAGCCATGGGCCCGCCTCGGCGCGCGGGCGGCTGCCGACGAGCTTGCGGGATGGACAACGCGCAGCTACGCCCCATATGCCGCCTGCCATGCCTGTTGGGCGTGGTGCTGGCTTCCTTGCTGGTGATGCTCGGGCGGTGAGCGCCGACCTCCACGGAACCTGTGACAACGTCTTCCGCCGCCCGAGGTGCAAGACGTGGGAGCCTCGTGATCTTGGAGTCTTCAGTGCTGTTCGGCCCGGGCGGTCGCTCGACGAAGCCCGCCGAGGTTTCCTTGCTGGAGAGCCCGCTTGGGCCTGGGGCCGGCTCGGTGTCGGCTAGTCCTGATCGGCGTTGAGTTCGGCTCGGACATCCTCGCGGTGGGCGTCGCGATCATACGAGCTGGCAATGTCCCGCAGAATCCTTGCGGTGCGCGGCCAGCGAGCGCGAACCGTAGCGGTCCAATCCCGGTATTGCGCGGCCAACGCCCGCTCCTGCTGGCCGCCGTCGTACGCGCCGCGCGAAGTGACGCCACGGCTGTTGAGGCGGCCGATGAGGACGCCGCTCTCCAATTCAGGGCTGCCGATTGTCTCGACGAGGTCGCGCACCGGCTCTGCCGGCCAAATGCCGTCGGCGCCCTGTGGGCTATGGGCAAAGGTCTGGCCGATGAGCTCGTCGCCGATGTCGGCGCGGTTGGCCTCCGACAATTCCAGACGGGCGACCCGTACCCATTCCGTCATGGTGGTCGGATTGAGGCTGCCGTCTTCCTCCCGGCCGGGGAAGCCGGTCCAACCGTTGAGGACCCACCAGGCTTGTGTTGCCAAGTTCTCCTCGGCCTCAGCGTCGGCCGGCTCGCGCCGCGGCTGATCCTTGGCGCGATAGGCGCGCTTGACCAAGTCGACAAAGATCTCGGGCTGGCTCGCCAGCGCGCGGTTGAGTACCGCCGGCTCGCGGTGGTGCTCCAGCAGTCGGAAGAAGGCGAACTCGAAGCGGGCGATGTCGCCCACCGGTGCGTCGGTCGCGGTCAGGTGATCGAGCAACTGACCGACGTAGTAGCCGGTCATCTGCGAGATCTCGCCCTCGTTGGGCTCCTGCTGCTCGGCCTGGTTGAGCAAGGCGATGACGGCGGCATGATCGAGGGGCGGTGCCGCGCCTTCGGCATCGTCGACCCGCCGTCCTTGTTCCAGAGCGTGCGCCGCCACGGCGATGGCCGACCAGGCTCGGCCGTGCCCGATGAGCTGCGCCAAAGCGGTGCTTGTATCGGGGAGTGGCACGAAGTCGATTGGTGCCGCCGACCAGTAGTCGGTCTCGTCGGACGGGGCGGAACTGTCGTGCAGCACCTGCCAGAAGTCACTGCTGGCCGGGACGGTGCGGAGGATGGTCTGGCGCGCGCTGCCGGTGAGCGCGGGGTGCTGAAGCGCCTCGGCGATCCACTCCGGGCCGGAGCGTGCCATCCGATGCCGGGCCCAGTTGGCGGCAGCCTCCCGCAGCGCCGGGTTGTCAGCGTCGAGCCATGCCCGCATCTCGTCAAAGTTGACGTCGTCGTGCTCGGCCAGGGCCATGCCCAGCTGACTCGGCGCCTTGACGCGCTGCGCCATCAGCCTGAAGTGGTTAAACGCGTCTGGACCGTCAAGTACGGAACGAATGGCCTGTTGACGCAACTCCCACAGGGCATTGCTGTAGCGCTCGTAGTCAGTGCCTTCGATCCCGGGAAGGTCGGGGTGCCACTCGAAGAGGTAGGCGAAACGCTGCGGGTCAGCCTGCGGCTCCAGCGCCGATACCAACTCGGTCAGGCGAGTGCGGACGTCAGCCGGCATTGCCCAGGCAGCGGTGGAGAAGCGTTCGTGGCGAGCCACAAGGGCCTGCAGTGTCTCCCACAGCTGGAGACGCCCGTCGTCATCCAGGCTGCTGGTTGCCTGCGACTGCAAGAAGTCGATTATGCGGTCCCGGTCGGCCGGCGAGACTGTCGACAGCCCTTCGACGAGGTCGATCACGCGCGACGGATCTGTGCCGGCGTGCGTGATGGCGCGGTCGACGAGTGCCTGCACGAAGGTCACCCAATCGGCCATCGGCACCGACGAGGCGGCAGGTCGCCAGTCGTCTCGGATGCGCGGCGCGGCTGGCGGCATCACCCAGCCGTGGTTGCTGGGCCACAGAGCGAAGATCAGTCGCCAGCCGACGGTCTCGGAGACGTCGTAGGCGGCATCCACGCCCTGTAGGCGGACCTCGAGTGACGCTGAGGTGTTGCGGACCCAGCCACACAGGATGGCGGCCAGGCTGGCGCTGGGCCGGTTACCGGACTTGCCGCCCGGCTCGACGGCCGCCAGCCGGGCAAGTGCGCGGACGCCGTCGATGAGGTACTGCTCTGCCCAGCAGACGGTTTCGAGTGCCCAGAGAAGGTGCGGGTGGGGGGATGACTGCCCGAACAGCCTTTCGGCGTCGTCCTCCTGAAACAGCTGCAGCAGCACAGGCTCCGAACCCGCTAGACCGTCATCGACCGCGGCCAGGAAGGTGTCCGGAGCGGCTTCGGCGAGAAGCGGCAGGACGTGGGCCAGCTGGTGCCAGGCCCGCCCGGAGCTGTCCCTATTCGCCTCGTCCAAGAGCTGGCGAATGGTCAAGGTGGCCATGTCGGCCAGCGTGCTGCCGTGATCAAGGGTGGAAGTTGCGCCCATGGCGCCCATCAGGGCCAGGCCTTGCGCCAGCCCGCGCCGGAGGGCACCCGAGTACACGCGACGGACTCCCTGCAGCTGAGCGGTGACTCGCGCGTCAGGAGCAAGATCCAGCAGCGGGTCCGGCGCGAGCAGTACCGCTCGCATCTCGGTGCACCACCGCTCGACCGCCTCGGTCGTCAAGGAATCCTGAAGCCACAGGAAGGCCTCTTCTGGTGAGGTGAACGACCAGTTGCGGCCGACCTTGCGCAGTACCGGATCGCTGGAGGTGGCCACGCGGCGCACCGTCTGGTCGATGACGCTCCACGGCTGTCCCGTCAGCGTTGCCACGGCTGCGGCGTCCTCCTCGCTGGTGGTCCAGGCACCAGCCAGGACCAGCGGAGCCAGCACGTCGGCGTCGGGCTGACTTGCCCAGCTGGGGCGACTGAAGCGGGGATTGCGCGACAAGCGTCGGACCAGCGCCGGGAGGCTTCGCCGGCCCAGGACAGCCAGGCGGTCCGCTCGGCTGAAATCCACGCCGGCCGTCTGAAATGCCTCGGCGGCGGCCCGGCGGTCGAGGCGCGGCAGGGTGATGTCGATGGCCCGCCGGGAGACGGTGGTCCGGTCGATAATGCTGATGACCTGGTGACCCTTGTCGAGGGCGGCGCCGACGTCCGCTCCGTCGAACTGGGGGATCAAGATGGCCTGCCCGGGCTGCTCCAGGATGCGATCCCAGACCTCGACGGCCGACACCACAATCGTCGGCAGCTCCACCGGTGCTGCGTCGTCACCGCGGGCGTACAGGCTGGCGTAGACGAAGCCCAGCACGTCGCGCCTCGATTCGGACTGGACGACCGTCAATTGAGGCCGGTCTGCCAGACGGTTGACGAGCTGCTCGGCCTGCGCTGACCGTCCGGCCAGGAACAGCGCGGCTGGGAGGACCGGGTCAGTTGACGCGCTGAAGCGGTCCCACCAGGCGTCGATCGTCTTGGCGTCCCGGGGGCGGAGACCGAGGTGCTCGGAGATCCAGTGATGAGCACCCGGTGTGGCTCGAAGCCAGCCCTCCAGGTCGTCGCCGTCGAGCACGCGGACGTCAGCGAAGTGGCCCTCTGCCCGGCGCTCATTCGCCCAGGCCGGACCCTCGGCCCAGCGCCGCGGAGTGATGAAGACAAAGACCTTGCTGGAGGGGGTGTCGCTGACGCGGTTGTTGTAGTCGTGGTTGGCCTTGGCCCTCGGATTCTGGTCGACACCGAACTCCAGCCCCAGGTGACCAGCGGGCAGAAAGGCTGTGCCGGTGGACTCAGCGAGACCATCCCAGCCCTGCAGCGCCACACCATCGCCGGAGCGGATGGAGATGTTGGAGATACCCGGGGTCTCGACCAGTAGCCGGCGGACCAGCTCAGGAAAGGTCTCCTGGGCGTCGCGGCCGCGCGCCACCGGCCACTGCTTGAGCTGGTTGGCGCTGACCAGCTCGGGGTTCACTGCGCGCCGCTCACTTTGGAGTGACGGAGCGGCACTGCCCCGCTGAGCGATCAAGCGCTCGACGTCAGTCGCTCGGAAGCGGTGGAAGCGCGAACCGGGAACCCTTGCCTCCGGTAGAAGCCCCTGTCGAGCCCAGTTGCGGACAGTGTTCTCGTGAACACCGAGCCGCCGTGCGGTCTCGCGTACGTTGAGAAGCTCGTCCAGATCCACATCCACGCACAAAGCGTACGCTACTGTGGACTTTGTGGGTTGACCCAGCGACTCGCGCCTAGTGGCCCTCGCAACACTGCGAGGGCGCCCAGCGATGGGGCCTCCTGGGGTCAGGGGTGGACGTGAGCTCGGGGAGCAGGCCATGGGCAAGGCCGGCAAGGTCGTCACGACCCTTGTCAGTACGACCGGCGCGGGCGGTGCGCTCGGTGCGGGCATCGCCTACTTCGGGTGGCCGGTCCTGTTGGGAGGCGGGCTCGTGCTCCTGCTCGCCCTGGCTTGGTTGTCGTGGGTCCTGGGTGACAAGAAGCGCACCAACCGCCTCTGCAAGATCATCTACGGTCGCAAGATCGAGTGACGGAGGTCGACTCCTACTCGGAGCGGGGCCGGGATCGAACCGGCATGGCCGGCTAGGAAGATCGGGCGCAGGTTGCCGGCAGTCGGCCCGTCTGGCCGTCCGCGGAATTGGCCCTGGGGCTCTGCGGGGGGAAGGTCGCGCACTCAACGAGCCATATTCCACGCCGCTGGCTCCGACCCCTAGCGCCGTCGGACGGCAGCTGGACCGGTCTGCAGCGGTTGCAGTTCTGGTTGCAGTTGGCGGCGATCGCGGTCATTCGTAGACGTTCGCGACCGTATTTATCGGCTGGCCACAACGCTTATGGAACTGTGGCGGACCGCCACGAACGCGATCATGACGGCCTGGCAGTGTGGGAGGCATGGGGGACAGGTCGGTGGACAGGCTGAGCGTCGTTGCTGGAGCCGAGACCGCTGGCGTCGTTACTGAGATCGCGCTTGGCTCCGGGCCGCTCGGAACCGTGGCAGGTGGTCTGATGCCGGTCGCTGTCCAGGCCGCCGCTGCCGTCCGCCGACGATGGGTCGCGAAGGCTGGTGAAGCACTAGAGATCGCCACGGATCTGCTCGATCCTGGCGTGCACATTGTCGACGAGCGGTCGCCGCGCTACGACGAGCGCCTAGAGCTCATGGCGCGGGTTATCGACGCCGCTGCGCGGGCGACCCTGCACGAGAAGATCAAGGCGTTGGGGCATGTTCTAGCCGACGGCCTCAACGACGACGACCACATCGATGAGGCGCTGGTCCTGGCCGCCGGGCTGGCGGTGCTGGAAGCCCCGCACGTCGCCGTCCTCGACCGACTCGATGTTCAACCGGAGCCGCCCGCCGAGCTGATCGTCGCCCGTCGTGACTCCACCCTCGGGTGGCGCAACGAGCACCTGCGGCACGCGTTGCCCCAGCTGTCGACGGTCCTTGACGGCGTGATCGCTGTCCTAACCGCACAGGGTCTTATCGCCGACCTCAGAGGTCAGGACTGGTCCACAGTCCAAGGAGGGCCGACCTGGAAGATCACTCCGTTGGGCCGACGTTGCCTGTTCCTGCTTGGGGCGCGCGGCTAGTGCCTACCAGGTCCAGACCCTGACATTCCCTTGGCGGTTCGTGACCCACGTGGGTCACGTGGCTGAAGACGGCGCCTGAGAGGCTGTCCCAGCAGGCAGTTCACGCCGAGGACGTGACCCACACGTGACCCACGCAGCGGCAAACAGGGGTCATGAAAGGGTTCAAACGGACCTTCCAGAGGCCCCTCCGGAGCTTCTCCAGGAGGGTTAACAGGCCGGTTGACCTGCGGAAACGCGTGGAGCGGGTGACCGGGATCGAACCGGCATGGCCAGCTTGGAAGGCTGGGGCTCTACCATTGAGCTACACCCGCGTGGTGTGCCCGGACAGCGTAACCGCTGCCCAGCGCCCGCTCCGCACGGTGTCCCCCTAGACTCGGTGCGCCACGGGGTGTGGCGCAGTTTGGTAGCGCACCCGCTTTGGGAGCGGGGGGCCGTGGGTTCAAATCCCGCCACCCCGACGTCGCCAGGCCGACCGGGGGTCCCATCCCGCCGGCCCGGCCGTTCGCCGCGTGTCTCTAGACTCGTGGGTCGACCCGGCGCCGTCGGACCGGCCGGCGCCCGTCCCTGTCTTTCGATCGAGGAGCACTGCCGCTGTGAAGAGCACCATCGAGGAACTGGGCCCCACGCGGGTCCGGATGGCGATCGAGGTGCCGTGGGGGGACCTGGACCACGCCTTCGGTGAGGTCTACAAGGAGCTCGGCCGCCAGGTGCGCGTGCCCGGCTTCCGCCCCGGCAAGGTGCCCAACCGGGTCATCGACACCCGCGTCGGCCGCCCCGTGGTGCTCGAGCAGGTCGTCCAGCACGCCATCCCGGAGGTCTACTCCGAGGTCGTGCGGGAGAACCAGGTGCGCGTGCTGGGCCAGCCCGACATCGAGGTGACCCGCCTCGACGACAACGACACCCTCGCCTTCACCGCCGAGGTCGACGTCGCCCCCAAGATCGAGCTGCCGTCGCTGGACGACCTGTCCGTGACCGTTGACGACGTCGAGGTCACCGACGAGGAGATCGACCAGCAGGTCTCGGTCATGCGCGAGCGCTTCGCGATGCTGACCGCCGTGGAGCGCCCGGTCCAGGACGGCGACTTCGTCTCCATCGACCTCGAGGCCCGGCTGGACGGCGAGGTCCTCGAGGACGGCTCGACCACCGGCATGTCCTACGAGGTGGGCTCCGGCAGCCTCATGGAGGGCCTGGACGACGCCCTCCGCGGCCTGTCCGCCGACGAGTCGAAGACCTTCCAGACGGCGATGCTGCAGGGTCCGAACGCCGGTCAGAACGCCGACGTCACGGTCACCGTCCGCTCCGTCAAGGAGAAGGAGCTCCCCGAGCTCGACGACGAGTTCGCCTCCACCGCCAGCGAGTTCGACACCCTCGAGGAGCTCCGCGAGGACGTCCGCACCCGCCTGGCCCGCACCAAGGTCATGCAGCAGGGCGCCCAGGCCCGCGACAAGCTGGTCGAGCACCTCATCGCCACCGTCGAGGTGCCGATCCCGGAGAACCTGGTCGACCGCGAGATCGAGTGGCGCAACAGCGCCATGGAGCGCGACCTGCAGCAGGCCGGCATGGACTGGGACACCTTCCTGCAGATGTCCGGTGTCGAGGACCGCGAGGCCTACGAGGCCGACCAGCGCAAGAACATCGAGGAGGCGGTGCGGACGCAGTTCATCCTCGACGCCGTCGCCGACGCCCGTGAGGTCACCGTCGACAACGAGGACCTCTCCGCGCAGATCATGGCCCAGGCCGCGCGCAGCCGGGTGAGCCCCGAGCAGTACGCCCAGCAGCTGCAGCAGGGCGGCAACATCGCCGAGTTCGTCGCCGACGTCCGCCGCACCAAGACCCTCGCCCAGCTGCTCGAGCAGACGACGATCACCGACGCTTCGGGCAACGTCGTCGACCTCGAGAGCGCTCGCCCGCGCACCGTCCAGGCCCCGGCCGCCGAGACCGCCGCGGAGGAGACCTCCGAGGTCGCCGACACGGCGACCGAGGCCGCCGACGCCCCGGCGGCCGAGGCCGCCGACAGCGCGTCCGAGGACACCGAGGACGCCGCCAAGAGCTGAGCAAGGACCCCGTCCTCCTCGCCCCGAGCACGCTCGAGGTGAGCCTCCGGACGGGGCCGGCCGAGCCCCCGCGACCGACGCCGTCCCACCCCGTGACCGAGGGGAGGGGCGGCGTCCGTCGTCCGGGTGGAGATGCGCCCACGGCGAACACCCCCCGCGCCGGGACTGCCGCCCCCCGCCGCCGCGTTAGGGTCGACGCAGACTCCGGCGAGCACCGGGGCACCACGTCCCTGGGGGTCCTCCCGGGCCCCGCACCACCCCGCCCGCCCACCGAGACCTGCACGACAGTCCAACGGAGGTCACCGCACCCGTGAGCACCAACCCGAACCTGGCCGGCGCGCCGCTCATGCGTGCCGCTGCCGGGGGGATGAACCTCAACGACTCGGTCTACGAGCGCCTGCTGCGCGAGCGCATCATCTTCCTGGGCAGCCAGGTGGACGACGTCATCGCCAACCAGCTGGCCGCCCAGATGCTGCTGCTGTCGGCTGAGGACCCCAAGCGCGACATCCACCTCTACATCAACTCGCCCGGTGGCTCCGTGACGGCCGGCATGGCCATCTACGACACGATGCAGTTCATCGACTGCGACGTCGCCACCTACGGCATGGGCCTGGCCGCCTCGATGGGCCAGTTCCTGCTGACCGCCGGCACCAGGGGCAAGCGCTACGCCCTGCCGCACGCGCGGATCATGATGCACCAGCCGTCGGCCGGCGTCGGCGGCACGGCGTCGGACATCGCCATCCAGGCCGACCTGTTCCGGCGCACGAAGCGCGAGCTCAACGAGCTGCAGTCCTTCCACACCGGGCAGAGCATCGAGCAGATCGAGAAGGACTCCGACCGCGACCGGTGGTTCACCGCGCAGGAGGCCCTCGAGTACGGCTTCGTCGACCACGTGGTCAGCCGGGCGGCCATGACCGACAGCGCCAACCCGGTCACCGACAACTGACGGTTGCGAGGAGAACACCGATGAGCTTCCAGATGCCCTCCAGCCGTTACGTGCTGCCCTCCTTCGTGGAGCGGACCAGCTACGGCATGAAGGAGTCCAACCCGTACAACAAGCTCTTCGAGGAGCGCATCATCTTCCTCGGGGTGCAGATCGACGACGCGTCGGCCAACGACGTGATGGCGCAGCTCATCACCCTCGAGTCGGCCGACCCGGACCGCGACATCACGATCTACATCAACTCGCCCGGTGGCTCGTTCACCTCGCTGATGGCGATCTACGACACGATGATGTTCGTCCGGCCCGACATCCAGACCGTCTGCATGGGCCAGGCCGCCTCCGCCGCCGCCGTCCTGCTCGCGGCCGGGACGCCGGGCAAGCGCCTGGCGCTGCCGTACTCGCGGGTACTGATCCACCAGCCGTCGGGTGAGTCCGGCGGCCAGGTGTCGGACCTGGAGATCCACGCCGCCGAAATCCAGCGGGTCCGGTCGCAGATGGAGGAGATCCTGGCCCGCCACACCGGCCAGACCGTCGACCAGGTCCGCCTCGACATCGAGCGCGACAAGATCCTGACCGCGGACGAGGCCAAGGCCTACGGCATCGTCGACCAGGTCATCCAGAGCCGGAAGCTCAACGCCCTCCCGGCCTGATCCCCGGAATTCGGTACGGGTCGAGGGGGCGCGTGACGCGCCTTCGACCCGTACCGTCGGGGGGCACGGGACGCATGTGGTTGGCGTCGGGGCCGGAGGGCGAGTCATCGCCCTTCGGGGCCGGTGCCGGCAGGTACCGTCGGCGAGCGCCCGACCCCCGGCCCTGAGCGCCGGGAGGAGAGCCTCGCGGAGCTGCACGACAGGCGAGGCCGGACACGGGACATCGGCAGAGTTCACACGCAGGTACCTGAGACCAGGGCCTGATTCCCCGAGGTGGAGGTCAGCAGGTGGCACGAATCGGTGAGAGCGGTGACCTGCTCAAGTGCTCGTTCTGCGGGAAGAGCCAGAAGCAGGTCAAGAAGCTCATCGCGGGCCCCGGGGTCTACATCTGCGACGAGTGCATCGACCTCTGCAACGAGATCATCGAGGAAGAGCTCTCGGAGTCGTCGGACCTGAAGTTCGACGAGCTGCCGAAGCCCAAGGAGATCCACGACTTCCTCGAGCAGTACGTGATCGGCCAGGACAAGGCCAAGCGCGCACTCTCGGTGGCGGTCTACAACCACTACAAGCGGGTGCAGGCCGGCAACGCCGGCAGCCGGGACGAGTCGGTCGAGCTGGCCAAGTCCAACATCCTGCTGATGGGCCCCACCGGCTGCGGCAAGACCCACCTCGCGCAGACCCTGGCCCGGATGCTCAACGTCCCGTTCGCCATCGCCGACGCCACCGCCCTCACCGAGGCCGGGTACGTCGGTGAGGACGTCGAGAACATCCTGCTCAAGCTGATCCAGGCCGCCGACTACGACGTGAAGCGCGCCGAGACCGGCATCATCTACATCGACGAGGTCGACAAGATCGCCCGCAAGAGCGAGAACCCGTCGATCACCCGCGACGTCTCCGGTGAGGGCGTGCAGCAGGCCCTGCTGAAGATCCTCGAGGGGACGACGGCCTCGGTGCCCCCGCAGGGCGGCCGCAAGCACCCGCACCAGGAGTTCATCCAGATCGACACGACGAACGTGCTGTTCATCGTGGGCGGCGCCTTCGCCGGGCTGGAGAAGATCATCGAGGCGCGGGCCGGCAAGCAGGGCATCGGCTTCGGCTCCGAGATCCGCAGCAAGAAGGAGATGGACGAGGCCAACGTCTTCGGCGAGGTCATGCCCGAGGACCTGCTGAAGTTCGGGATGATCCCCGAGTTCATCGGCCGGCTCCCGGTGATCACCAGCGTCGAGAAGCTGGACCGCCAGGCGCTGATCAACATCCTCACCGAGCCGAAGAACGCCCTGGTGCGCCAGTACCGGCGGCTGTTCGAGCTCGACGGGGTGGACCTGGAGTTCACCGACGACGCGCTCGAGTCGATCGCCGACCAGGCCATCCTGCGGGGCACCGGCGCCCGTGGCCTGCGGGCAATCATGGAGGAGGTCCTCCAGTCGGTGATGTACGAGGTGCCCAGCCGCGAGGACGTCGCCTCGGTGGTGATCACCAAGGAGGTCGTGCTCGAGCACGTCAACCCGACGATCGTGCCGCGCAAGCCCTCCCGCGCCCCGCGCGAGAAGTCGGCCTGAAAAACACCCCCTGCCCCCCACCGCTCGCACGCTCGCGGCGGGACCCTGCAGGGGGCCCGACGGCCCGTCTCCCCGTGGGGGAGGCGGGCCGTCGGCGTTCCCGGGCCCGACCGTGTGCGCTCATCGGCAGGTCCGGTCGGGCCTGCTGCCGGTCAGCGCACACGGTCGGCTGAGCAGTCCACAGGACGCAGCTCCGTCCACGGATCGGCCGGTGCCCGCCCGCCGCGTCCGGCCGCACCGCAGCCTCGCGTCGTGGCGATCGACGTGGCTGCCGTGGTCGGCCCGGACGGCTGGGTGACCACCGACGAGCTCCTCGCCCGGGTCAGCCCGCGCACGATCGGCTCCTGGGTCGCCCGGGGCAGGCTGGTCCGTCTGCGGCCGGGGGTTCTCGCCCTGCCCGAGGCGGCGCGGCACTGGCGGGTGCGTGTGGCCGCCGCGGTCGAGGGCCGGGAGGCGGTGGCGAGCCACGTCACCGCGCTCGCGATGTGGGAGCTCGTGCAGCACCCGCCGGGGCCCGTGCACGTGTCGGTCGACAGCTCGATGAGCGCCCGCGGTTCGTCCGGCGTCGTGGTGCACCGGGCGCCGGGCGTCTACGAGGAGCGACGGCGGGTCGAGGGTCTCGCGGTCACCTCCGCGGAGCGGTCCGTCGTCGACACCTGGGGCCGGCCGTCCGGGGTGTCACGCGACGACGTCCGGGCCGCCGCGATCGCCGCGGTGCGCACCCGCCTCTGCCGGCCGCGGGAGCTGGACCTCGAGCTGGCGCGACACCGTCGGCTGCCCGGCCGGGGCGGGTTGGCGCGCCTGGTGTCGCTGCTGGTCGACGGCTGCCGGAGCGAGCTGGAGATCTGGGGGTGTCTCGAGGTGCTCCGCGCTCCCGGCATGCCCCCGTTCGTGCAGCAGCGCCGAGTGACTGTCGCCGGCCGGACGTTCTTCCTGGACGCCGCGTACGACGACGTCCTGCTCGCCGTCGAGATGGACGGCGCTGCCTGGCACGGGTCCCGCGACCAACGCGAGCAGGACATCAGCCGGGACGCGTTGCTGGCCACGGTCGGGTGGCAGACCCTCCGATTCGGCTACCGGCGCCTGACGACGTCCCCGGACGGCTGTCGCCGCGAGATCCTCGCGGTCCGAGACGCGCGAAGGCGGCTCATCGGGGCCAACGGTGTGCGCTGATCGGCGGGGGATCGCCCAGGACCTGCCGATCAGCGCACACGGTCGCCCCACCGCACATCACCCGCGGAGGGCCCGCGGGTGGCAGCGAGCCGTCAGGCCTCCGTCGGCGGGGCCAGGACGACGTCCACGGTCAGCGGGCCCTCACCGGCGACGATGGACAGCTCGGCGATCCGGCCGGCCTCCACCAGGTCGCGGCGCCCCGCCTCCACCAGCGGCACCTGCTCGGCCGGCGCGGTCACCGTCGCCGACTCGACGTCGGCCCGCATCGACTGCTTGGCGTCGGACTTGGCCTTGCGGACCCCGGCCAGCGCGGCGGCGACCACCGACACCACCGCCGGGTCCCCGCCGGTCGGCAGCTCGGCAGCGGCCGGCCACAGCGCGCGGTGCACCGACCCCGACTGCCACCACGACCAGACCTCCTCGGTCACGAACGGCAGCACCGGGGCGAACAGCCGCAGCTGCACCGACAGCGCGATCGCCAGGGCGGCCTGCGCGGAGCGGGCGGCGTCGTCCGAGCCGTAGGCCCGGGACTTGACCAGCTCCACGTAGTCGTCGCAGAACGACCAGAAGAACGCCTCGGCCACCTCGAGCGCGCGGGTGTAGTTGTAGGCCTCCATGGCCGCCGTCGCCTCGTCGACCACCGTCGCCAGCCCGGCCAGCAGGCCCAGGTCCATCGGCTCGGTCACGGCGGAGGCGGACAGGTCGGCCGACGCACCCAGCCCCAGCACGAACTTGCCGACGTTGAGGATCTTGATGGCCAGCCGGCGGCCGACCTTCATCTGCGCCTCGTCGAACGGCGAGTCCGCGCCCGGCCGGGCACCGGCGGCCCGCCACCGGACGGCGTCGGTGCCGAAGCGGTCGAGCACGTCGATGGGCGTGACGACGTTGCCCTTCGACTTCGACATCTTCTTGCGGTCGGGGTCGACGACGAAGCCGGAGATCGCCGCGTGCGACCACGGCACGGTGCCGAACTCGTAGTGCGACCGGACGACGGTCGAGAACAGCCAGGTGCGGATGATGTCGTGCGCCTGCGGGCGCAGGTCCATCGGGAAGACGTGCGCGAACAGCTCCGGGTCGGTGTCCCAGCCCGAGGCCACCTGCGGCGACAGCGACGAGGTCGCCCAGGTGTCCATGACGTCGGGGTCGGCCATGAAGCCGCCGGGCTTGCCGCGCTGGTCCTCGCTGAAGCCCTCGGGGACGTCGGAGGACGGGTCCACCGGCAGGGCCGCCTCGGGCGCCAGGATCGGGTCGGCGTAGTCGGGCTCGCCCTCGCTGTCGAGCCGGTACCAGACCGGGAACGGGACGCCGAAGAAGCGCTGCCGGCTGATCAGCCAGTCGCCGTTGAGCCCCTCGACCCAGTTGTCGTACCGGTGCCGCATGTGCTCGGGGACCCACTGGATCTCCCGGCCCCGCGCAAGCAGCGCCTCGCGCAGGTCGGCGTCCCGCCCGCCGTTGCGGATGTACCACTGCCGCGTGGTGACGATCTCCAGCGGCCGGTCGCCCTTCTCGAAGAACTTGACCGGGTGGGTGATCGGCTTCGGGTCGCCGTGCAGGTCGCCGGATTCGCGCAGCAGGTCGACCATCCGCTCGCGGGCCGCGTGGGCGGTCTTGCCGGCCAGCTCACGGTAGGCCGAGGCGGCCCCGTCGGAGTTGAGTCCGGGCGGCGGGTCGGCGACGAGCCGGCCGTCCCACCCGACCACCGCGCGGGTGGGCAGCTGCAGCTCGCGCCACCAGGTGACGTCGTTGAGGTCGCCGAAGGTGCAGATCATCGCGATGCCGGAGCCCTTGTCGGGCTCGGCGAGGCGGTGCGCCACGACAGGCACCTCGACGTCGAACACCGGCGTCCGCACCGTCTGGCCGAACAGCGACCGGTAGCGCTCGTCGTCGGGGTGGGCGACCAGCGCGACGCAGGCGGGCAGCAGCTCGGGGCGGGTGGTCTCGATGAACACCGGGCCGTGCGCGGCATGGAAGGAGATGCGGTGGTAGGCGCCGGGCCGCTCGCGGTCCTCCAGCTCGGCCTGGGCGACCGCCGTCCGGAAGGTGACGTCCCACAGGGTCGGCGCCTCCTGCGCGTAGGCCTCACGGCGGGCGAGGTTGCGCAGGAACGCCCGCTGCGCGGTGGCGCGGGAGGACGCCGAGATCGTCCGGTAGACGTTGTTCCAGTCCACCGACAGGCCGACCCGGCGCCACAGCTGCTCGAACGCCTGCTCGTCCTCGGCGGTCAGCCGCTCGCAGAGCTCGACGAAGTTGCGCCGGGAGACCGGCTGCTGGTCCTTGCCCGGCTTGGCCGGTGGCTCGAAGCCGAGGTCGTAGTGCAGCGACGGGTCGCAGCGCACCCCGTAGTAGTTCTGCACCCGCCGCTCGGTGGGCAGGCCGTTGTCGTCCCAGCCCATCGGGTAGAAGACGTGCTTGCCGCGCATCCGCTGGTAGCGGGCGACGATGTCGGTGTGGGTGTAGCTGAAGACGTGCCCCACGTGCAGCGAGCCGCTGGCGGTCGGCGGGGGGGTGTCGATCGAGTAGACCTGCTCGCGCGGCGCGGCCAGCGCGGCGGCGCGGTCGAAGGCGTAGGTGTCCTCCGCCGCCCAGCGGGCGATCCACTTCTCCTCGAGCCCGTCCAGTGACGGCTTCTCGGGTACGCCGCCCCCGGCTCCCGGGGCAGCCGTGTCCGGGGTCGCGATGCGGGTGTCCATGTGCCTCATCCTAAGAAGGCGGCGGCTGGCATCCTGGGGAGGATGAGCGACGGCGGCACCGGTGACCTGGCCCGGGTGGAGAAGGAGCTGCTGGCCCGCTGGCCGGAGAGCCGGCTGGAACCCTCGCTGGGCCGCATCTCCGCCCTGCTCGACCTGCTCGGCGCCCCCCAGCGGGCCTACCCGGTGGTCCAGGTCGCGGGCACCAACGGCAAGACCACGACGGCGCGCATGGTCGACGAGCTGCTGCGCGGCTTCGGCCTGCGGGTGGGCCGGTTCACCAGCCCGCACCTGCAGTCGGTGCGCGAGCGAATCGTGCTCGACGGCGAGCCGGTGGGTGCCGAGCGGTTCGTCGAGACCTACGACGACATCGCGCCCTACGTGCAGATGGTCGACAGCGCCGGCGAGCACCCGATGAGCTTCTTCGAGGTCATGGTCGGCATGGCCTACGCGCTGTTCGCCGACGCGCCGGTCGACGTCGCCGTCATCGAGGTCGGCATGGGCGGCACCTGGGACGCGACCAACGTGGTCGACGCGCGGGTCGCCGTCGTGACGCCGGTGGCCCTCGACCACGCCGAGTACCTGGGTCCCGACGTCGCCACGATCGCCGGCGAGAAGGCCGGGATCATCAAGCGCGACGCCATCGCCGTCCTCGCCCACCAGCAGCCCGGGGCGCTGGACGCGCTGGTGCGGCGCGCCGTCGAGGTGGAGGCCGTGGTCGCCCGGGAGGGCACCGAGTTCGGCGTCCTCGACCGCCGGGTCGCCGTCGGCGGGCAGCAGCTGCGGCTGCAGGGCCTGGGCGGCGAGTACGACGAGGTCTTCCTCCCGCTGTTCGGCGCCCACCAGGCGCAGAACGCCGCGACCGCGTTGGCCGCCGTCGAGGCCTTCCTGGGGGCCGGGGCGGCGACCGGGCCGATCGACGTCGAGACGGTGCGCGCCGCGTTCGCCGCGGTCCGCTCGCCCGGGCGGCTGGAGCGGGTGCGCACCAGCCCCACGGTGCTGGTCGACGCCGCGCACAACCCGGCCGGCATGGCCGCGACGGTGGACGCGATCCGCGAGTCGTTCGACTTCACCCGGCTGGTCGGCGTGGTCGGGGCGGTGCGCGGCAAGGACGTCACGGGGATGCTCGCGGCGCTCGAGGGGATCTGCGCCGAGCTGGTCGTGACCCAGAACAGCTCGGCGCGCGCGATGCCCGCCGACGAGCTGGGCGCGCTGGCCGTCGACGTCTTCGGCGCCGACCGGGTGAGCGTGTCGCCGCGGCTGCCCGAGGCCCTCACCGAGGCGATCGAGCTGGCCGAGGCCGGGCCGGACGACGCGCTCGGCGGGTCCGGGGTGCTCGTGACCGGCAGCGTCATCACCGCGGGGGAGGCCCGGACGCTGATGGGCGGCCAGACGCCGTGACCGCGCCCGACCCGGCGCGCGCCGCCCGGGCGCTGCGCGGCGCGGCCGCGGCCGTCCTCGTCCTGGAGGGGATCGCCGTCCTCTTCGTGCCGCGGGGCATCGCGCAGAGCGGCCCCGGGCTGACCGGCGGGCGGCTCACCGCGCTGCTAGTGCTCGCCGTCGTCCTGGTCCTCGCCTCGGGCGTGCAGCGCCGGTCGTGGGGCCTGGTAGCCGGCACCGTGCTGCAGGTCCCGCTGCTGGCGACCGGCTTCTTCAACAGCGTGATGTGGTTCGTCGCCGGCGCGTTCGTGTTGATCTGGCTCTACCTGCTGCAGATCCGCAAGGAGCTGCTGGGCTCGCCGTTCGGCGAGCCGGGGCCGGCGCGCCTCCCGGGGGAGGACGACGCCGGCCCGGCGCGTTAGCGCCGCGGGGTGACGGTGGCGCTCGTCGCGGACCAGCGCCCGGTTCCGGCGGCGTTGACCGCGGCCACGGTGAACCGGTAGCCGGTGCCGTTGGTCAGCCCCGTGACGACGAGGCTGGTGGTGCCGGCGCGGGCGGTCGCCGTCTTCACGACCGTGGTCCCCCGGTACACGCGCACGGTGTAGCCGGTGACGGCGGCGCCTCCGGTGGCCGTCGGGGCCACCCAGCGGACGGTCGCCGCGGCGTTGCCCGCGGACGGCCGGCCGATCGTGGGGGCGCCGGCCACGGTGCGCGGCGTGACGGTGGCGCTCGTGGCGGACCAGCGCCCGGTGCCGGCGGCGTTGACCGCGGCCACGCTGAACCGGTAGCCGGTGCCGTTGGCCAGCCCGGTCACGGACAGGCTGGTGCTGCCTGCGCGGGCGGGCACGGTCTTGAACACGCTGTCGCCGCGGTGGACGCGGACGCTGTAGCCGGTGACGACGGCGCCTCCGGTGTCCCTGGGCGCGGTCCAGCGCACGGTCACCGCCGCGTTGCCCGGGGCGGGCTGCCCGATCGCCGGGGCCGCGGGCGCGGTGCGCGGCGTGACCGCGGCGCTGCGTGCGGACGACGCCCCCACGCCGGCCTCGTTGACCGCCGCGACGGCGACGGTGTACGCGGTCCCGTTGATCAGGCCGCCGACCGTGGCGCTGCGGGCGGTCGCGGCGGCCGTCGTGACCCCGACCAGGGTCGAGCCGCGGTAGGTGGAGATCCGGTACTCGGTGATCGGGGCACCGCCGTCGTCGGCGGGCGGCGACCAGGCCACGCGCACGGCGCCGGCGGACGGCGTCGGCGTGCTGGTGCCGGGAGCCGACGGCGGCGCGACGACCGGGGTGCTGCCGCCGGTCTCCAGGGCGTCGGCCGCCCGCACGGCGCGGACGGCGTCGACCAGGCCGGAGCCGTAGTAGTCGTCGCGGCCTGCGGCGCCGAGGTCGGTGGCGCTCGTGACCAGCGCCCGCTCCACCTGGTCGGGGGTCAGCCCAGGAGCCGTGGCCTCGACCAGCGCGGCCACGCCCGCCACGTGCGGCGACGCCATCGACGTCCCGCTCATGAAGACCAGGTCGCCGTCGAGGTAGGTCGACAGGATGCCCACGCCCGGAGCGGCGACGTCGACGGACGGGCCGTAGTTGGAGAAGGGGGCCTTCGCCTTCGCGTCGTCGACCGCCGCGACGCTGACGACGCCCGGGGTGGCCGCCGGGTAGAAGGGGGCGGAGCTGTTGTCGTTGCCGGCGGCCGCGACGACCGTCACGCCCTTGGAGCGCGCGTAGTCGACGGCGGCGGCGTACACCGACGAGTTCCCGGGGCCGCCCAGCGACATGTTGATGACGTCGGCGCCGTGGTCGGCGGCCCAGACGATGCCTGCGTTGGCCCAGGTCGAGATCCCGCTGCCGGAGTCGGGGAGGACCTTGACCGGCATGAGCCGGGCACCGGCCGCGACCCCCTCGACCGCCGAGCCGGCGTCGGCGGCGATCGTCCCGGCCACGTGAGTGCCGTGGCCGTGGCGGTCGGTGGTGTCGGTCGTGTCGGACGTCGTGAAGTTCTGCCCGGCGACCAGCGCGCCGGCCAGCTCGGGGTGGGGTGCGACCCCGGTGTCGAGGACGGCGACCACGACGTCCGACAGTGGGGTGTCCACCTCGGCGCGGGCCGCCTCGGAGTGGACCAGCGCGTTGCCGTACTGGTACGCGCTGCCGCCGACCGCCCGGATCGGCACGGCCGCATTCGCCGCCTCGACCGAGGGCTGACCGTCGAGCAGCCGTGCCGCGGCGGTGGCGTCCGCGCGCGAGTCGGCGTCCAGGGTGACGATGTGCGGGCCGTCCGGGGTGACGACGAAGGCCTCGACCCCCACCCCCGAGCCCGAGGTCAGGTCCGCGAGCGTCTGCTCCTCCGTGGCCGAGAGGTCGGCCTCCAGCACCGGCGGGACGTCGACGGTCGCCTCGTCCTCCGCGAGCGCGGGGGAGGCGATGACGACGGACAGGACGGGGAGGAGCGCGGCGGCAACGGCTCCCCGGACGAGCCACGGGCGGGACGGCATGCAGACGTCATCGGCACGGACGCCGGGGTCCCGTAACCGGTCCACCCCCTCGGGTGAGCCGAGGTCCCCGTAGGCTCCGGCCCCGTGACTGAACGCACTCTCGTCCTCGTCAAGCCCGACGGTGTCGCCCGCGGCCTGGTCGGCGAGGTCATCACCCGCCTCGAGCGCAAGGGGCTGCGCCTGGTCGCCGCCGAGCTGCGCACCCTCGACCGCGACACCGCCGAGACCCACTACGCGGAGCACCGCGAGCGGCCGTTCTTCGCCTCGCTGGTCGAGTTCATCACCGGCGGGCCGCTGGTGGCGCTGGTCGTCGAGGGCCCGCGTGCCATCGAGGCCTTCCGCGCACTGGCCGGGGCTACCGACCCGGTCAAGGCCGGGCCGGGCACCATCCGCGGCGACTTCGCCCTCGAGGTGCAGAGCAACATCGTGCACGGCTCGGACTCGCCCGAGTCCGCCGAGCGCGAGGTCAAGCTTTTCTTCCCCGACCTGGCCTGAGAGAGGCCCCCTCGCCCCCCGCCACTCGCTCGCTCGTGGCGGGGCCCTGCGAGGGGGCCGCCGTGCGGGCGCCAGGGCGGGAACGGGTGCGACGGCGGCGTCTACCCTGGACGGGTCATGAACGGTGAAACGCTCTACCCCCGTCTCGAACCGCTCCTCGCGCAGGTGCAGAAGCCGATCCAGTACGTCGGCGGCGAGCTCAACGCGCGGGTCAAGGCGTGGGACGACGTCGCCGTCCACTGGGCGCTCATGTACCCCGACGCCTACGAGGTCGGCCTGCCCAACCAGGGCCTGATGATCCTCTACGAGGTGCTCAACGAGCGCCCCGACGCCCTGGCCGAGCGCACCTACGCTGTCTGGCCCGACCTCGCCGCGCTCATGCGCGAGCACGGCGTGGGCCAGTTCACCGTCGACGCCCACCGCGCGGTCGCCGACTTCGACCTGCTCGGGGTCAGCTTCGCCACCGAGCTCGGCTACACCAACCTGCTCGAGGCGCTCGACCTCGCCGGCGTCCCGCTGCACGCGGTCGACCGCGACGAGACGCACCCCGTGGTGGTCGCCGGCGGGCACGCCGCGTTCAACCCCGAGCCGATCGCCGACTTCGTCGACTGCGCCGTCCTCGGCGACGGCGAGCAGGTCGTCGGCGACATCACCGACGTCGTCAAGGCGTGGAAGCAGCAGGGCCGGCCCGGTGGCCGCGTCGAACTGCTGGCCCGCCTCGCCCGCGTCGAGGGCGTCTACGTCCCGCGGTTCTACGCGGTCTCCTACGGTCCGGACGGCGCGATCGCGGCCGTGACCCGCACCCGGGACGACGTCCCCGCGCGGGTCGGCAAGCGCACGGTCATGGACCTCGACGAGTGGCCCTACCCGAAGACGCCGCTGGTGCCGCTCGCCGAGAGCGTGCACGAGCGGATGAGCGTGGAGATCTTCCGCGGCTGCACCCGCGGCTGCCGCTTCTGCCAGGCCGGCATGATCACCCGCCCGGTGCGCGAGCGGACCATCACCGGGATCGGCTCGATGGTCGACCAGGGGCTGCGGGCCACCGGCTACGAGGAGGTCGGCCTCCTCTCGCTGTCGTCGGCCGACCACTCCGAGATCGGGCAGATCGCCAAGCAGCTCGCCGACCGCTACGAGGGCACCAACACCGGGCTGAGCCTGCCGAGCACCCGGGTCGACGCGTTCAACGTGACGCTGGCCAACGAGCTGTCCCGCAACGGCCGCCGCTCCGGGCTGACCTTCGCCCCGGAGGGCGGCAGCGAGCGCATCCGCCGGGTGATCAACAAGACCGTCTCCAAGGACGACCTGGTCCGCACGGTCACCACCGCCTACGCCAACGGCTGGCAGCAGGTGAAGCTCTACTTCATGTGCGGCCTGCCGACCGAGACCGACGAGGACGTGCTGGAGATCGCCGACCTCGCGGTCGAGGTGATCCGCGCCGGGCGCGAGGCCAGCGGCCGCAAGGACATCCGCTGCACCGTCTCGATCGGCGGGTTCGTGCCCAAGCCGCACACGCCGTTCCAGTGGGCCGGGCAGGCCAGCGCCGAGACCATCGACGCCCGGCTGCGGCTGCTGCGCCAGGCGATCAACGCCGACCGGCGGGTCGGCCGCTCCATCGGCCTGCGCTACCACGACGGCCAGCCCGGCACCGTCGAGGGCCTGCTGTCCCGCGGCGACCGCCGCGTGGGCCGGGTCATCGAGCGGGTCTGGCGCGAGGGCGGCCGGTTCGACGGCTGGAGCGAGCACTTCTCCTACGAGCGCTGGACGCAGGCCGCCGCCGAGGAGCTGGCGCCCTTCGGTGTGGACCTCGACTGGTTCACCACCCGCGAGCGGACCCAGACCGAGGTCCTGCCCTGGGACCACCTGGACTCCGGGCTGGACAAGGAGTGGCTCTGGGACGACTGGCAGGACGCGATCTCCGAGGAGGAGGTCGCCGACTGCCGGTGGACCCCCTGCTACGACTGCGGCGTCTGCCCGACCAACGGCACCGAGATCCAGATCGGGCCCACCGGGCGGAGCCTGCTCCCGCTCACGGTCGTCGGCCGGTAGTGGCCCGCCAGCCCGAGGGGCCGCCCCCGCCGCCCACCGTCCAGAAGCTGCGGCTGCGCTACGCCAAGCGCGGCCCGCTGCGCTTCGCCTCGCACCGCGACCTCGCCCGGGCGCTGGAGCGGGCGCTGCGCCGCGCCCGGGTGCCGATGGCGTTCTCCGCGGGCTTCACCCCGCACCCGAAGATCAGCTACGTCGGCGCGGCGCCGACGGGCGCGGCCAGCGAGGCCGAGTACGTCGAGATCGGGCTGGCGCAGCGGTGCGACCCCGAGGCGGTGCGGGCGGCGCTGGACGCGTCGCTGCCCGCGGGGATCGACGTCCTCGAGTGCGTGGAGGCCGCCGAGGGCACCGGCTCGCTGGCCGACCGGATCGACGCCACCACCTGGCGGGTCGAGCTGCCCGGTGTGTCGCCCGCCGACCTCGCGGCCGCCGTCGAGGCCTTCCTGGTCAGGGAGGAGGTGACCGTCGCCAAGCGCACCAAGAACGGCCTGCGGGACGTCGACGCGCGCGCCGCGGTGGCCTCGGCTGCGGCGGAGGGCACATCAGGTTGTGCCATACTGACGATGGTCGTCCGGCAGGTGACGCCCGCCGTTCGACCCGACGACGTGTTGGCTGCTCTCGCTGCCGTCGCCGACCTGCGCCCGCCGTCGCCCCCTCGGGCCGTGCGTGAGGCGCAGGGCCGGCTCGACGACAACGGGACCGTGGCCGACCCGCTCGGTCCGGACCGCGCGGCGCGCACCCGCTGCCAGGGGGAGCACGCGGCGATCTGACCGGTGGGGCCCGGGGCCTCGCGCCGTCGGCGGAACGGCTGCCAGACGTGACGCACCCCGAGATCTCGCACCACCGCCAGACCTTGCTCCACCGCACCACCGGCACCCGGCCGCGACAACCGTCGCCCGGGGGTCGGCCCACAGACTTCGCGAGTCGAGCACGCCGCCCTGACCGGCGCGGCGGCCCGACCCGCCCAACCCCCGTGCTCCTGCGCGGCCGCCAGTCCTCGTGATCGGCGCCCGGGAGCACCGCACAGGAGGCGAGCCCTCGTGGCCGACCAGAACGACGACGACACCACCGCGACGACCCCGGCCGGGACCGACGAGAGCGTGGCCCCGCCCGCTCCCGAGGAGGGCGCCGACCCCTCCGCCGCCGACGACGCCCAGGAGGACCTCGAGGCGGCGAGCCCGGACACGGACCCGGAGGAGGCCACCCCCGAGGAGGCCACCGCCGAGGAGCCCGAGTCGGAGGACCACCCGGTCTCCCGCTTCGGCGCGCAGTTCAGCTCCCCGGAGCCCACGGCCGTCATCGCCCGCCCGCGCCGCCGGGCCACCCGCCCGGCCGGTGCCGCCGACCCCGGCGCCTACGTCGCCCCGCCGCCGGTCGCCCCGGCCGCGCCCGCGTTCGTCAGCTTCGTCGCCCCGGCCGAGCCCGAGGCGCCCGCGCCGCGCCGGCGCAGCCGCCGTCCCGTCGCCGAGTCCCCGGCGGTGGAGGAGCCCGACGTCGAGCCGGCCGAGGACCTCGACGACGAGGAGGCCCCGGCGCCCCGCTCGCGGCGCAGCCGGTCCCGCCGCCGCTCCGGCAGCGACGAGCCGACCGCTCCCGCCGAGGACCTCGACACCGACGAGGACGACACCGAGGCCGACGCGGACACCGACGCGGCGGCCGAGGACCGCGAGGAGGGCGGGGCCGGAGCCAGCCGACGCCGCCGCCGGGGCCGCCGCGGTCGCGGCCGGGGCCGCAGCGGCGAGGACTCCGCCGACGACGGCGACGAGTCGGCCGAGGACGACGGCGACGAGCAGGGCGAGGAGTCCGACGAGGACGACACCGACGCGGACGCCGACGCCGACACCGACACCGGCGAGGACACCGCCGAGGGCGACGAGGGCGAGGGCGGCTCCAGCACCCGCCGCCGTCGCCGGCGCCGCCGCCGCGGCAGCGGTGAGGAGCGCGCCGAGAGCGCCGAGGAGGAGCGGCCCGAGCGGGCCGGCCGCGACGGCCGCACCACGAGCGAGGACGACGTCAAGGGCGTCGCCGGCTCCACCCGGCTGGAGGCCAAGCGGCAGCGCCGCCGGGACGGCCGGGACTCCGGCCGCCGCCGCGCGCCGATCCTCAGCGAGGCCGAGTTCCTGGCCCGCCGCGAGGCGGTCGACCGCAAGATGGTCATCCGCCAGCGGGGCGAGCGCACCCAGATCGCCGTCCTCGAGGACGACGTCCTCGTCGAGCACTACGTGACCCAGGCGCAGGCGACGTCCTTCGCCGGGAACGTCTACCTCGGCCGGGTGCAGAACGTGCTGCCCAGCATGGAGGCGGCGTTCGTCGACATCGGCAAGGGGCGCAACGCCGTCCTCTACGCCGGCGAGGTCAACTGGGACGCCGCCGGGCTGTCCGGCAAGCAGCGCTCCATCGAGCAGGCGCTCAAGTCCGGCGACAAGGTGCTGGTCCAGGTCACCAAGGACCCGATCGGCCACAAGGGCGCCCGGCTCACCCAGCAGATCAACCTGCCCGGCCGCTTCCTGGTCTACGTGCCCGGCGGGTCGATGACCGGCATCAGCCGCAAGCTGCCCGACACCGAGCGGCAGCGGCTCAAGGACATCCTCAAGAAGATCGTCCCCGAGGACGCCGGCGTCATCATCCGCACCGCCGCGGAGGGTGCGTCCGAGGAGGAGCTCACCCGCGACGTCGCCCGCCTGCAGGCGCAGTGGGAGGTCATCCAGAAGAAGGCGGAGACCTCCTCCAGCGCGCCGACGCTGCTCTACGGCGAGCCCGACCTGGCCATCCGGGTCATCCGCGACGTCTTCAACGAGGACTTCAAGGAGCTCGTCGTCCAGGGCGGCGACGCCTGGGACACCGTCGAGGCCTACGTCGCGCACGTCTCCCCGGAGCTGGTGGGCCGGCTGACCCGCTTCACCGCCGAGGGCGACGTCTTCCGCGACCTGCGGATCGACGAGCAGCTGGCCAAGGCGCTCGACCGCAAGGTGTGGCTGCCCTCGGGCGGGTCGCTGGTCATCGACCGGACCGAGGCGATGACCGTCGTCGACGTGAACACCGGCAAGTTCACCGGCTCGGGCGGCAACCTCGAGCAGACCGTCACGCGCAACAACATGGAGGCGGCCGAGGAGATCGTCCGCCAGCTCCGGCTGCGCGACATCGGCGGCATCATCGTCATCGACTTCATCGACATGGTCCTGGAGAGCAACCGGGACCTCGTGCTGCGGCGGCTCACCGAGTGCCTGGGCCGCGACCGCACCAAGCACCAGGTCGCCGAGGTGACCTCGCTGGGCCTGGTGCAGATGACCCGCAAACGGGTCGGTCAGGGCCTGCTGGAGGTCTTCTCCGAGCCGTGCGAGCACTGCCGCGGCCGGGGCGTGCTGGTGCACACCGACCCGGTCGACGAGCGACGGCGGGGCGGCAACGGCTCCGGCGGCGGGTCCGGCAGCGGCGGTGGCAACGGCCGGCGGGACCAGGGCCGGTCCGACCGGGGCGGCAAGGACGCCGCGCAGAAGGACGCCGGGCAGAAGGACGCCGCGCAGAAGGACGGCGGGGCGAGGGACGACGGCCCGGCCGAGGTCCGCGAGAGCGTCTCGGTGGTGGCGGAGGCCTCCGGAGCCGGCGCGCCCGACGGCGAGGGCCGCTCCGGCGGGCGTCGCAGCCGGGGACGCCGCAACCGCGGCCAGGCCGGCGAGGAGCGGGCGGCCGAGGACGCCGCCGTGCTCGCCGCCGCCGGGAGCCCGGCGCAGGACGACGACGCGACCGCGGACGCCGAGGTGGCCGACGTCGAGGTGACCGACGTCGAGGTGGCCGACGCCGAGGCGCCCTCCGTGCCCGACCAGCCCGACGCGGTCGTCCCGGACGAGGCGCCGCAGCCGGCGGCGGAGCAGGCCGAGACGCAGCAGCCCGAGGCGCAGCCGGTCGAGCAGCAGGCCCCGGCCGAGGCGCAGCCGGTCGAGCAGCAGGCCCCGGCCGAGGAGGCCCCGGTCGAGGAGGCGCAGGCCGAGGCGGCGCCCGCTGAGCCCGCGGTGGTCGAGCCGGCCCCGGCGGTCGTCGAGCCGGCCGCGGCGACGGACGACGAGGAGGCGGTGCCCGCGGGCGCCGGTCCCGACGACGCCGGGCCCGTGGACGACCAGCCCGCCGCGGACGACGCGCCGCCGGCCGCCGACGACGGCACCGGCACCGCGGTCGTCACGGGGACCCGCCCGCGCCGCCGTCGGGCGGCCAGCCGCCCGGCCGGGCCCCCCGCCAGCTAGGCCCCCGGCCGGGCCCCGCCTCCGGAGGGAGACGGGGCCCACCCCGGGTGGTCCGTCCCCCGTTCGACCCGGTGCGGCCCGCTCGGGTACGCTGGTCGGGTTGCACCGCCCCGGGCGGGGCGCCGCACGGTGCCGCCTGGGAGGCGAGCAGCCCGTCCAGCCCCGGCGCCCGGCGCCGGGATGCACGCAGGACACGTAGAAGCGATCGAGGAGTCAGTGGTGTACGCAGTCGTGAAGGCCGGTGGCCGGCAGCACAAGGTGGCCGTGGGCGACCGGTTCACGGTCAACCGTCTCGCGGGTGAGGCGGGCGACACCGTCACCCTCCCGGCCCTGCTCCTGGTCGACGGTGAGACCGTCACCAGCGACGCTCAGGCCCTGGCGGGCGTGACCGTGACCGGCGAGATCGTCGGCCACGGCAAGGGCCCGAAGATCCGCATCCACAAGTTCAAGAACAAGACCGGCTACCACAAGCGTCAGGGCCACCGTCAGCCGCTGACCGACGTGGTCATCCGCGACATCACGAAGGGCTGACGCCGACATGGCTCACAAGAAGGGCGCCTCGTCCTCCCGCAACGGCCGCGACTCGAACGCGCAGCGCCTCGGCGTCAAGCGCTTCGGTGGCGAGGTCGTGAAGGCCGGCGAGATCATCGTGCGCCAGCGCGGTACCCACTTCCACCCGGGTCTCGGCGTCGGCCGTGGCGGCGACGACACGCTGTTCGCGCTGCAGCCGGGTGCGGTCACCTTCGGCACGCGGCGGGGTCGCAAGACCGTCTCCATCTCCGCGGTCGAGGCCTGAACCTCTTCCACTCCGCTCACGAGCGCACGGGCCGTCGGCCCGTGCGCTCGTGGCGCTTGACGACAGAGAACTGACATGGCCGCTTTCGTCGACCGCGTGGTCGTGCACGTGGCAGCCGGCAACGGCGGGCACGGCGTCGCCTCGATCCACCGCGAGAAGTTCAAGCCGCTCGGGGGCCCCGACGGCGGCAACGGCGGGGACGGCGGCAACGTCGTCCTCGAGGTCGACCCCAGCGTCCACACGCTGCTGGACTTCCACCACCGGCCGCACCAGAAGGCCGGCAACGGCCGCCCGGGTGAGGGCAGCAACCGGCACGGCGCCCGCGGTGAGGACCGCGTGCTGCGCGTCCCCGCGGGCACGGTGGTCAGCACCCCCGACGGGCGGGTGGTCGCCGACCTGGTCGGCGCCGGGACCCGCGTCGTCCTCGCGCACGGGGGCAAGGGTGGCCTGGGCAACGCGGCGCTGGCCAACACCCGCCGCAAGGCCCCCGGCTTCGCGCTGCTCGGTGAGCCGGGCGAGGCGTTCGACGCGGTCATCGAGCTCAAGAGCATCGCCGACGTCGGCCTGGTCGGGTTCCCCTCGGCCGGCAAGTCCTCGCTGATCGCGGCGATGTCCGCGGCCCGCCCGAAGATCGCCGACTACCCGTTCACCACGCTGGTGCCCAACCTCGGCGTGGTCCGCGCCGGCGACGTCGCCTTCACGATGGCCGACGTCCCGGGGCTGATCCCCGGCGCCTCCGAGGGCCGGGGCCTGGGCCTGGAGTTCCTGCGCCACATCGAGCGCTGCGCCGTGCTGGTGCACGTCGTCGACATGGCGACCATGGAGCCCGGCCGCGACCCCGAGAGCGACATCGACGCGCTGGTGCACGAGCTGGCCCAGTACCGCGAGGACCTCGTCGGCCGGCTGCGGTTCGCCGTCCTGAACAAGATCGACGTGCCGGACGCGCGGGAGCTGGTCGACCTGGTGCGGGAGCCGCTGGAGGCGCGCGGCCTGCGGGTCTTCCCGGTGAGCGCGGCGACCGGGGAGGGGCTCAAGGAGCTGGGCTTCGCGCTGGCCGCGGCCGTGGAGGAGTACCGCGCCGCGCTGCCCGAGCCCGAGCCGGTCCGGATCACCCTCACCCCGCGCGCGGTGGACGACACCGGGTTCACCGTCGAGGCCGACCCGGACGAGGAGGGGGCGTTCATCGTCCGCGGGGTCAGGCCCGAGCGGTGGGTGCGGCAGACCGACTTCACCAACGACGAGGCCGTGGGCTACCTGGCCGACCGGCTCAACCGGCTCGGCGTGGAGGAGGCGCTGGCCGAGGCGGGGGCGCAGGAGGGCGACGCGGTCACCATCGGCGAGGTCACCTTCGACTTCGTGCCGACCCTGCCCGCCGGCACGCTCTCCGCGGAGGAGACCGCCGGCCTCGGCGGGCGTGGCACCGACGCGCGGATCGACGCTCCGCACCGGGTGCGCGCCGAGGAGCGGCTGGCGGCCAAGCGGGCCCGCCGGGTGCCCTACGAGCTCACCGAGACCTGGACCGACGAGGACCTGCCCGAGGAGGACCGGTGACCGTCCGCGAGGCGATCGCCGGCGCCCGCCGGGTCGTGGTCAAGGTCGGCTCCTCGTCGCTGACCACGCTGCCCGGGGGCCTGGACGAGGCGCGGCTGACCGCGCTCGTCGACGTCCTCGGCGGGGTGCGCGCCCAGGGCCGCGAGGTCGTGCTCGTCTCCTCCGGTGCGATCGCCGCGGGGCTGGCCCCGCTGGGCGTGACCGGCCGGCCCCGCGACCTCGCCACCGCTCAGGCCGCGGCCAGCGTGGGCCAGGTCCGGCTGGCGCAGACCTACGCCGACGCCTTCGCCAAGCACCAGGTGACCGTCGGGCAGGTGCTGCTGACCGCCGACGACCTCACCCGCCGCAGCCACTACCGCAACGCCCAGCGGACCGTCGACCGGCTGCTCACCCTCGGTGTGCTACCGATCGTCAACGAGAACGACACGGTGGCCACCGAGGAGATCCGGTTCGGCGACAACGACCGGCTGGCCGCCCTGGTGGCGCACGTCGCCCGGGCCGACGCGCTGCTGCTGCTCTCCGACGTCGACGGCGTCTACGACGGCGACCCCCGCCAGGGCCCGGCCCGGCTGCTGGACACCGTGCGCGACCCCGCCGACCTCGAGGTCGTCACCCTCGGCAGCGCGCGCCGCAACGGGGTGGGCACCGGCGGGATGGCGACCAAGGTGGAGGCCGCGCTGATCGCGGCGCACGCCGGCGTCCCCGTCGTCGTCACCTCCACCGCCCAGGCCGCCGCCGCGCTGGCCGGCGAGCCCGTCGGCACGTACTTCACGGTCATGGGGCCGCGGCCGCGGGCCCGCCAGTTCTGGCTGCGGTTCGCCACCCGGCCGCGGGGCCGGCTGGTGCTCGACGCCGGCGCGGTGCGGGCGGTGCGCGAGCGGCACGCCTCGCTGCTGCCCGCCGGGATCACCGACGTGGTGGGGGACTTCCTCGCCGACGACCCCGTCGAGCTGGTCGGCCCGGACGGCGTCGTGATCGCCCGGGGCCTAGTCGCCTACGACGCCCGGGAGCTGCCGCCGCTGCTCGGCCGCAAGACCAGCGAGCTCGACCCGGAGTACCAGCGGGAGATCGTGCACCGCGACGAACTGGTGCTCGTCCGGCGTCCCGCCCTCGGCTGAGAGACTGCGCCGCGTGACGATCCGCCCGATCCGCGAGCTCGGAGACCCGGTCCTGCGCACCCCCGCCGACGAGATCCGCTCCTTCGACAAGGAGCTGGCCGCCCTCATCCGCGACCTCGAGGACACCGTCGCCGACCCGGGCCGCGCCGGCGTGGCCGCGCCGCAGATCGGGGTGGGCCTGCGGGCGTTCTCCTACAACGTGGACGGCGTCATCGGTCACCTGGTCAACCCGCGGATCGTGGAGCTGTCCGACGAGACCCAGGACGGCGACGAGGGGTGCCTGTCCATCCCCGGCATCTGGGCGCCGACGGTGCGGGCGATGCACGCCGTCGTCGAGGGCTTCGACGTGAACGGCGAGCCGCTGCGCCTGGAGGGCACCGGGCTGATGGCGCGGGCGCTGCAGCACGAGGTCGACCACCTCGACGGCAAGGTCTTCCTCGACCGGCTCACCGGCGAGGCCCGCAAGAACGCCCTGCGGGCGCTCCGCGACCGGTGACGGGGGCCTTCCCGCACCCGGGGACGCTGACCGGTGACCTGGTCGCCCTGGAGCCGCTGCACCGCGACCACCACGACGAGCTGGTGACCGCCGTCTCGGACGGCCGGCTGTGGGAGCTCTGGTACACCTCCGTCCCCGACCCCGGGGGCATGGCCGCCGAGATCGACGCCCGCCTGGCCCGCCAGGCGGTGGGGGAGATGGTGCCGTTCACCGTGCGGCGCAGGGCGGACGGCGCGGTCGTCGGCATGACCAGTTTCCTCAACGCCGAGCCCGACGTGCCCCGGCTGGAGATCGGCGCCACCTGGACCGCCGCGTCGGCGCAGCGGACCGGAGTCAACGCCGAGAGCAAGCTGCTGCTGCTGACCCACGCCTTCGAGGTGCTCGGCTGCCTGGCCGTCGAGTTCCGCACGCACTGGCACAACGTGCAGTCCCGAACGGCGATCGCACGTCTGGGCGCCAAGCAGGACGGCGTGCTGCGCAACCACCGGCGGCTGCCCGACGGGTCGCTCCGGGACACCGTCGTCTTCTCCATCACCGACGCGGAGTGGCCCGCGGTCCGCAACGGACTGCGGCAGCGACTGGCGCCGCGCCCCGGCTGAGCGGCCGTACGGTGCGCGGGTGACCGATCTCGCCACCCGCGCCCGCACCCTGCTCGACCTGCACACCGCGCCGGAGATCCTCGTCCTCGCCAACGTGTGGGACGTCGTCTCCGCCCGGGTCGTCGCCGGCACCGACGGCGTGCGGGCCCTGGCCACCGCCAGCCACTCCATCGCCGCCACCTTCGGCTACGAGGACGGCGAGAACATCCCGCTGGACCTGCACCTCGACATGGTCGCCCGCATCGTCGCCGCGGTGGACCTGCCCGTGTCGATGGACATGGAGGCCGGCTACGGGGACCCGGGGGAGACCGCCCGTCGGGCGATCGAGGCCGGCGTCGTCGGCGGCAACCTCGAGGACCAGATGGAGCCGCTGGACGACGCGGTCGCCGCCGTCGAGGCGGTGCTGCGCGCCGGGCGGGACGCCGGGATCGACTTCGTGCTCAACGCGCGCACCGACACCTTCGTCGCGGCGCCCTCGGACGCCGACCGCGCCGGGCTGGTCGCCGAGACGATCCGCCGCGGCCGGGCCTTCCTCGAAGCGGGCGCGCCGGTGGTCTTCGTGCCGCGCCTGGTCGACCGGGACGAGATCGCCGCGGTGGTCGAGGGCCTGGGCCGCAACAAGCTGACGCTGATCAGCGTGCCCGGCGCGTCGCTGCCCGCCCGGGAGATGCAGGAGCTCGGCGTCGCCCGCGTCTCCACCGGCCCGTTCACCCAGCGGGTCGCGCTGACCGCGCTGCAGGACGCGGCCGCGGAGGTCACCCGCGGCGGCACGCTGCCGGCCGGGACCCGCAACCTGAACTGAGCGCCGGCCGCTCAGCGGGGCCGGTCCGCGGCCGACCGGTGCCGACGCTCGGCGAGGTGCTGGGCGCCGTCCCCGTCCAGCCGGCGCAGCGCCGCCTCCTCCCGCCCGGTGAGCAGCAGGAGGAGTGCCGCGATCGGGCCCTCCACGACCGGGCCCTGTCCGACGGACCACCCGACGTCGGTCGCGGTCAGCCGTACGCCGCCCAGTCGTCGCCGGGCCCGGAACGGGAAGCCCGTCTCCCACACGCGGGTGGCCGCGGCGGCCGCGGCGGCCGGCGGCACGGGCCGTTCCCGGCGCAGGGGGACGGCGACGTCCTGGCCGTGCACCAGCACGTCGGTGAGCGGCTCGAGCGGGGTCACCAGCGGCGCGCGTCGCCGGGAACCGACCATCGCCCGCAACCGCCGGGGGTACTCCTCGACGGGCAGGTGCGCCGCGCGCAGGGCCGTGTCCCGGATCATCCGGTCGAAGCTGCCGCGCGCCCGGATCGCGCCGACGAGGGCCTCCCGCGGACCCATGTGGGCGAGTGTCAGGTGGGCCGCGACGTCGCGGACGCGCCAGGCGTCGCAGAGGGACGCCGTCTCCCACTCGGCGGGCGAGAGCTCCTCGAACAGGTCGGCCAGGCTCGACCGCTCCGCGTCGATGGTGCGCCACACGTCGTCGAGGTCCATGACGCCTCCCTGATCGGTACGATCTCCTGACCATTCCGTCAGAAGATCTGACCATCGTCAAGGGGGCACGTGACCGAGGACCGGCAGAACCTGGGACTGCTGTGCTTCTACCCGTACCGGGCAATGGAGGCCCGGATCCTCGCCGCCCTGGCCGCGGCCGGGTTCGACGACATCACGGCGGCGCAGGGCCGGGTCGCCGCCCGGATCGGTCCGAACGGCACCCGGCTCACCGACCTGGCCGAGCAGGCGCTGGTGACCAAGCAGACGGCGGGTCACCTCGTCGACCAGCTGGAGCGGGCCGGTTACGTCCGCCGGGTGCCCGACCCGACCGACGCCCGTGCGCGGCTGGTGCAGATGGCCGAACGCGGCCAGCGGGTCGTGGCCCTCGCCCGGCGGGTGGAGGCCGAGGTGGAGGCCGAGTGGACGGCCTACCTGGGGGAGGAGGTCGCGGAGCAGCTGCGGGAGGCGCTCACCCGGCTCCGCGAGGTCACCGACCCGTACCGCCGGCCGTAGCCGTGCAGGCCGAGCAGGTGCCGAAGACCTCCAGCTGGTGCTGGACGTCGGCGAACCCGTGCTCGGCGGCGATGCGGGCGGCCCAGCGCTCCACCGGCGGGTCGGCGACCTCCACCGTCCGCCCGCAGGAGCGGCACACCAGGTGGTGGTGGTGCACCGGCGAGCAGCGCCGGTAGGCGGCCTCCCCGTCGCTGCTCCGCAGCACGTCGACCAGGCCGTCGTCCACCAGAGCCTGCAGCGCGCGGTAGACCGTGGCCAGCCCGACCGGGTCGCCGCGTTCGCGCAGCAGGGCGTGCAGGTCCTGCGCGGTGCGGAAGCCGTCGAGGTCGTCGAGCAGCGCGAGCACCGCGCTGCGCTGCCGGGTCTGGCGGCGTCCGGGGACCTCGGCCGGCTCGGAGCGCGTCACGACCGGCCTCCGGACGGAGCGGCGTGCTCGCCGTGCTCGTCGTAGTGCACCCCGGTGCCGGTGCGGTGCGGCGCGTGCAGGTGCCCGTCGTGGTCGTAGTCCACGTGGTCGCCGTGTGGCACCGGGGTGTGCCCGCAGCCCTCGCCGTGCTCGTGCGGATGGGCCGCGTGGACCTCGGCGCGGCGCTGGTGGCGGCGCCGGGCGGTGGCCCCGCGGATCGCGGCCGCGGCGGTGACCAGCAGGAACAGGGCGATGGCCAGCAGCACGATCGTCCCGCCCGACGGCGTCCCGGTGTAGTAGGAGGTCGTCGTCCCGGCGACGCTGACCACCAGGCCGATGGCGCAGGCCAGGTAGACCGTCTGGCGGAAGCTGCGCGCGAGCAGCTGGGCGATCGCGCTCGGGATGATCATCAGCGCGCTGATCAGCAGCAGGCCCACCACGCGCATGGACAGGACCACCGTCGAGGCGACCAGCGCGGCGAGCACGACGTTGAGCGCCAGCACCGGCAGCCCGACGGCCCGCGCGTACTCCTCGTCGTCGCTCACCGCGTACAGCCGCTGGCCCAGCAGCCAGACGACGCCCAGCACGACCACCGTGATGACGGCGAAGACGACGACGTCCGCGGTGCTCGTGGTGGTGATCGCGCCGAACAGGTAGGACTCGAGGTTGGTCGCCTGCCCACGCGGCGCCAGTGACAGCAGCACCACGCCGCCGGCGATACCCCCGTAGAACAGGACGGCCAGCGCGACGTCCCCGCTGGTGCGGCCGCGGGCGCGGACCAGCTCGATGAGCACCGCGCCCAGGACCGCGGCGACCAGCGCCGTCCCCACCGGTGCGGTCGAGGTCAGGACGCCGATCGCCACGCCGGTGAGCGCCACGTGACCGAGCCCGTCGCCGAGCAGGGACAGGCGGCGCTGCACGAGGAAGACGCCGACCGCCGGCGCCACCAGCCCGACCATGAGCGAGGCGAGCAGGGCCCGCTGCATGAAGGCGAACTCGAGGACCTCCACGGTCAGCGGCCCCCCTCGGCGGTCACCCGCGGCTGGTCGATCCGGTACCCGGGCCGCGGCGGCTGCCCGGCGTCCTCGGCGTGGTGGTGGCCGCCGCCGGCGTGCGGCTCGGCCCCGGCCAGCGGGCCGTCGTAGCTGATCCGGCCGTGGTCGACGACGACCGCACGGGTCAGCACCCCCGCCAGCGGGCCGGTCTCGTGGGTCACGACCACCAGTGTCGTCCCGCTCGCCGCGACGCCCGCGAGGACGGCGGCGAGCGCCTCCTGGCTGGCGGCGTCCACGCCGGCGGTCGGCTCGTCCATGACCAGCAGCTCCGGCTGCGCGGCCAGGGCCCGGGCGACGAGCACGCGCCGCTGCTGCCCGCCGGACAGGGAGGCGACCGGGTCGCCCATGCGGTCGGCGAGCCCGACCGCGGCGACCGCGTCGGCCACCGCGGCCCGGTCGGCCGGGCGCAGCCGCCGGAACAGGCCCAGCCGGGCCAGCCGGCCCACGCCGACGACCTCGCGCACGGTGGCGGGGACCGCGCCGGTCACGGTGTGCCGCTGCGGCACGTAGCCGACCCGGCCGCGCTCGCGCAGCCGGCCGACCGGGGCGCCGAGCACCTCGACCTCGCCGTCGAGCACGGGAGCCAGGCCCAGCAGGCCGCGGGCGAGCGTCGTCTTCCCCGACCCGTTGGAGCCGAGAACGGCGACCGCCTCCCCGTGCTGCACGGTGAGGTCGACGCCGCGGACGATCGGCACGTCGCCGTAGCCGACGCTGGCCCCGCGGAGGCCGATGGCGGGCGTCATGAGCAGGACTGCCCCTCCTGGAGGCTGGTCAGGTTGGTGCGCATCACCGAGAGGTAGTCCGCGCCGGCCGAGTCGTCGGTCAGCCCCTCGAGCGGGTCCAGGACGGCGGTGCGGACGCCGGCCTCCGCCGCCACGGTCTCGGCGACGGCGGGGTCGACGAGGGTCTCGGTGTAGACGGTGGTGATCCCGCGCTCGCGCACCAGCGTCGAGATCTCGGCGAGCTGGGCCGGGCTCGGCTCCTGCGACGGGCTCAGCCCGCTGATGCCGACCACCTGCAGACCGTAGCGGTCGGCCAGGTAGCCGAAGGCGTCGTGGCTGGTGACCAGGGTGTCCACAGCGCAGTTCGCCAGGCCGGCCTGCATCTCGCCGTCGAGGCCCTCCAGGTCGGCGCGCAGGGCGGCGGCGTTCTGCTCGAAGGCGGCCGCGCCGTCCGGGTCGAGCTCGGCGAGGCGGTCGGCGAGGGCGTCGCCGACCGCGGCCAGCCGGAGCGGGTCGAGCCAGAAGTGCGGGTCGACCGGCTCCTCGCCACCTTCCGCGGCGTGCTCCTCCGCGGCGTCGGCCTCGTCGCCCTCGTGTGAGTGCTCCTCGCTGGTCAGGGAGAGGTCCGCGGCCCGGCCGGCGTCCCAGGCGGTGTCGGCGGCCTCGGTATTCGCGGCCTCGTCCAGCGCCGGCTGGAAGCCGTCCAGGTAGACCAGCAGGTCGGCCCCGGCCACCGCGCCGACGTCCTGCGGGGTGAGCTCGAGGTCGTGCGCCTCGGCCCCGGGCGGGGTCAGCGAGGAGACGTCGACCCGGTCCCCGCCGACCCGCTCGGTGGCCCACTCCAGCGGGTAGAAGCCGGCCACGACGGTCAGCCCGCCCGAGCCGCCGCCCTCGCCGCCCTCGCCGCCGGAGTCGCCGCAGCCGGCGAGCAGCAGGGTGGTGGCAGCGGCGACGGCGACCGTCTTGATGTTCATGAGAATCATTCTCGCATATACCGGTGGGTCGTCGGACCGGCCGGGGCGCGCGGCCGCACGCGTACCCTTCCGTGCGTGTCCGACGTCTCCGGCCTGCCGCTGATCGGCGCCGCGGCGCTGCGTGCCCGCGCCGCCGCCCGCGTGCTGCGCACCCTCCCGACCGACACCAAGGACGCCGCGCTGCTGGCGATGGCCGACGCGCTGGTGGAGCGCGCCGACGAGGTGCTCGCCGCCAACGCCGCCGACGTCGAGGCGGCCGCGGCCGACGGCACGCCCGCGGCCATCCTCGACCGGCTGCGGCTGGACACCGGACGGATCGCCGGGGTGGCCGACGCGCTGCGCCAGCTCGTCGCCCTGCCCGACCCGGTCGGCGACGTCGTCCGCGGCTCGACGCTGCCCAACGGGCTGCAGCTGCGGCAGGTGCGGGTGCCCCTCGGCGTGGTCGGGATCGTCTACGAGGCCCGGCCGAACGTGACCGTGGACGCCGCCGGGCTGTGCCTGAAGAGCGGCAACGCGGCGCTGCTGCGGGGGTCGGCGTCGGCGTTCCGCACCAACACCGCGCTGGTCGCCGTCCTCACCGAGGCCGGGGCCAAGGCCGGCCTGCCCGAGGGGGCGGTCGAGCTGCTGCCCGCCGACCGCGCCTCCGTGGGCGAGCTGCTGAACGCCCGCGGCCACGTCGACGTGGTGATCCCGCGCGGTGGGGCCTCGCTCATCCAGCGGGTGGTGCGCGAGGCGCGGGTGCCGGTGATCGAGACGGGCGAGGGCAACTGCCACGTCTACGTCGACGCGTCGGCCGACCCGGCGATCGCCGAGGCGATCGTGCTCAACGCCAAGACCCACCGGGTGAGCGTCTGCAACTCCGCGGAGACGCTGCTGGTGCACCGCGACGTGCCGTTCCTGCCGCGGCTGCTGTCCGCGCTGGCCGACGCCGGCGTGACCCTGCACGGGGACGCCGCGGCGCAGGCGGCGCACGACACCGTCGTCCCGGCGACCGACGAGGACTGGGCCACCGAGTACTTGTCGATGGACATGGCCGTCCGCGTCGTCGACGACCTGCCCGCGGCGCTGGACCACATCGAGCGGTGGGGGAGCGGGCACAGCGAGGCGATCGTGGCCGACTCCGCCCGCGCCATCGCCGAGTTCACCGCCGGCGTGGACGCCGCCGCGGTGCTGGTCAACGCCTCCACCCGGTTCACCGACGGCGGGGAGTTCGGCTTCGGCGCGGAGATCGGCATCTCGACGCAGAAGCTGCACGCCCGCGGCCCGCTGGGCCTGCCCGAGCTGACCTCCACCACCTACGTCGTCACCGGGAGCGGCCACACCCGCCGCTGACCGGCCCTCGCCGTCGTCCGGCCCGCCCCTGCCACCCCGACCGAGGAGCCGCATGCCCCGCCCGCCGTCGCAGTCGCCGCAGTTCTCGTCGGTCGCGGACGTCGGCAAGCGGCTGGCCAGCGCCGGGTACCTGCCCGACGCGCAGATCGCGACGACGGTGTTCCTCGCCGACCGGCTGGGCAAGCCGCTGCTGGTCGAGGGGCCGGCCGGGACCGGCAAGACCGAGCTCGCCAAGGCGCTGGCCGCGGCGACCGGGTCCGAGCTGATCCGGCTGCAGTGCTACGAGGGCCTCGACGAGGCGCGGGCGCTGTACGAGTGGAACTACAAGAAGCAACTGCTGCGCATCCAGGCCGCGCAGGGCACCGACGGCGCCGACTGGGGCACCGTCCACGACGACATCTTCGGCGAGGAGTTCCTCCTCTCCCGGCCGCTGCTCACCGCGATCCGGCGCACCGAGCCGACCGTGCTGCTGGTCGACGAGACCGACAAGGCCGACGTCGAGGTGGAGGGCCTGCTGCTGGAGGTGCTCAGCGACTTCCAGGTCACCATCCCCGAGCTGGGCACGGTGACCGCGGTGCGCCGGCCGATGGTGGTGCTGACCTCCAACGCCACCCGCGAGCTGTCCGAGGCGCTCAAGCGGCGCTGCCTGTACCTGGCGCTGGACTACCCGTCGGCGGAGCGGGAGCGGGAGATCGTGCTCTCCCGCGTGCCCGACCTGGCGCCCGGGCTGGCCGAGCAGCTGGTGCGCACCATCCGGGCGCTGCGCGCGCTGGAGCTGAAGAAGTCCCCGTCGATCTCGGAGACCCTCGACTGGGCGCAGACCCTGCTCGAGCTCGGGCTGGACACCCTCGACGAGTCGGCGGTGCGGTCGACGCTGGGCGTGGTGCTCAAGCACGCCAGCGACCAGGAGCGGGCCTCGGCCGAGCTGCGGCTGAACTGATGGCCGCGCCGGTGCCGTCGTCCCCGGTGCCCGCGACCTCACCGGCCGGGCCCGGCGGGCTGGCCGGGCACCTGGACGGTTTCGTCCGGGCGGTGCGCGACGCCGGGATCCCGGTCGGGATCAGCCAGGCCGTGGACGCCGCCGAGATCCTCACCGTCGTCGACCTGCTCGACCGCGAGCAGCTGCGGCACGGGCTGGCTGCCGTGCTGCTGCAGCGGGCGGCGCAGCGGCCGGCCTACGACGTGCTGTTCGACCTGTGGTGGCCGCTGGGGGAGCGGCCGGTGGTGGCCGACGACCCCGAGGGGGATGGCGACGCGGGGGAGGTCCCGGAGTCGACCCTCGACCTGCCCGACGGCGTGGACCTCGCCGGGCTGCTCCGTGACCGGCTGGCCCAGCTGCTGCTCGACGGGGACGAGGAGGCGCTGCGCCGCTTCGCCCGCGAGGCCGTCGACCGGCTGGGGCGGGCCACGCCGTCGCCGTCGGGCCAGTCGTTCTTCAGCTACCGGGTGATGCGGGCGCTGTCGCCGGACACGCTGGTCGCCCAGCTGCTGGCCGGCCTGCTCGGCGACGGCGAGCGCGGCGGACTGGCCGAGCAGGTGGCCCGGCAGACCGTCCGCGAGCGGCTGGCGGCGTTCCGGGCGGCGGTGGAGGCCGAGGTCCGGCGGCGGACGGCGGCCGAGCGCGGCCGCGACAAGGTCGCGAAGAGCGCCGTGCGGCCGCTGGCCGACCAGGTCGAGTTCCTGCGGGCCCAGGCCGCCGACCTCGCCGAGCTGCGCCGGACGGTGGCCCCGCTGGCCCGGCGCCTCGCGGTGCGGTTGTCCGCCCGGCGCCGGCACGGGCGGGAGGGTCGGCTGGACTTCCGCAAGACGGTGCGCGCCTCGCTGGGGACCGGCGGGGTGCCGGTGGTGACCCACCACCGGCCGCGGAAGGTGCACAAGCCCGAGCTGGTGGTGCTCTGCGACGTCAGCGGCTCGGTGGCCGGCTTCAGCCACTTCACGCTGATGCTCACGCAGGCGCTGCGCGAGCACTTCTCCGGCGTGCGGGCGTTCGCGTTCGTGGACTCCACCGACGAGGTCACCCGGTTCTTCCGGCCGGGCGCGGACGTGACCGACGCGGTCGCCCGGATCGGCCGGGAGGCCGACGTCGTGGGTTTCGACGGGCACAGCGACTACGGCACCGCCTTCGAGGTGTTCGCCGACCGGTGGCCCGGCGCCGTGGGCCCGAAGACCTCGCTGCTCGTGCTCGGCGACGGCCGCACCAACTACCGCCAGCCCGGCGTGCCGGTGCTGGCCGACCTGGTCCGCCGGTGCCGCTCGGCGCACTGGCTCAACCCCGAGCCGCGGCGGCTGTGGGGCAGCGGCGACTCGGCGGCGAACCGGTACGCCGAGGTCATCGACATGGTCGAGTGCCGCACCGCCGCCCAGCTCGCCGACTTCGTGACCACGCTCTGAGCCGACCGTGCCGGGCGCTCCGGGCGCTCCGGGCGCTCCGGGCGCGGGCGGGTGCGGTGTCTGCCCGTCGACCGACGTGTCGACCGGGCGAGTTGTCGACGAGGCGACCTGTCGACACGTCGCCTGTCGACCCCGGCCGGACCGGTCCTCGCGGGCCGCTCCCGCGGCCGCCCGGATAGGCTCGATCGGTGGCTGGTCGGCGGGTCGGGGTGATGGGTGGGACGTTCGATCCCATCCACCACGGGCACCTCGTGGCGGCGAGTGAGGTCGCCGTCCTCTTCGGGCTGGACGAGGTCGTCTTCGTGCCGACCGGTCAGCCGTGGCAGAAGAGCGACCGTGAGGTCGCCCCCGCCGAGGACCGCTACCTCATGACGGTCATCGCCACCGCCTCCAATCCCCGGTTCTCGGTGAGCCGCGTCGACATCGACCGCGGCGGGCCCACGTACACCATCGACACCCTCAGCGACCTGCAGCGGCAGCGGCCCGACGACGAGCTGTTCTTCATCACCGGGGCCGACGCGCTCTCCCAGATCCTCAGCTGGCGGGACAGCGACCGGTGCTTCGAGCTGGCGCACTTCATCGGCGTGACGCGGCCCGGCTTCGACCTGGGCGCCGCGCACCTGCCCGAGGGCGCGGTCAGCCTGGTCGAGGTGCCGGCGCTGGCGATCAGCTCCAGCGACTGCCGGGAGCGGGTCGGCCGCGGCATGCCGGTCTGGTACCTCGTCCCCGACGGCGTCGTCCAGTACATCGAGAAGCGGCAGCTCTACCACTCGCGGAGCCCGGTCCGGCCGGCGCCGCGCGAGAGCGTCGTCCGCGGCGGGGGCGCGGTCGCCGAGGCCGGCCACCCCACCTACGACCGGCCGCCGCCCCCCGCCGGACCGGACGGGCCGCCTTCCGAACCACCGTCCCCCCATCTCCAGGAGGTACCCCGATGACCGCCTCGTCCGAGGCGCGGGAGACCGCACTGCTGGCGGCGCAGGCCGCCGCCGACAAGCTGGCGACCGACGTCTCGATCGTGGACGTCAGCGACCGGCTGGCGATCACCGACGCCTTCGTGCTCGCCTCGGCGCCCAACGAGCGCCAGGTGCAGGCGATCGTCGACGAGGTCGAGGAGCGGCTGCGGCAGCACGGCCTCAAGCCGGTGCGGCGGGAGGGCGTCGCCGAGGCCCGGTGGGTGCTGCTGGACTTCGTCGACGTCGTCGTGCACGTGCAGCACGCCGAGGAGCGCGCCTACTACGCCCTCGAGCGGCTCTGGAAGGACTGCCCGACCATCCCCTTCAGCGACCGGGCCGCCCCGTCCGACGGCCAGGCCGCCGCCGGCGCCGACGCCCCGGTCCCGGCGAGCCGGCAGACCCTCTCGGCCGACGACGTCGACCCGATGAGCGCCGACCCCAGGCCGCTGCCGCCCGAGCCGGTCGAGAACGATCCCGCCACGGAGGACTCCTCCCCGGAGGCGACCGGACGGTGACCGACGGCGCCTCCCGGCTGCCCGTGCCGCGGCTGGTCGTCTGGCGGCACGGGCGGACCGAGTGGAACGCCACCGGGCGGTTCCAGGGCCAGCTGGACCCCCCGCTGGACGCCGAGGGGCGGCGGCAGGCCACCGAGACGGCTCCCCACCTGGCCGCGAGCGGCCCGCTCCCCGAGGGGACCGTCCTCGTCTCCAGCGACCTGAGCCGGGCCGCCGAGACCGCGAAGACGCTCGCTGCCGTCCTCGGGGTCCCACTGCGGCTGGACCCGCGGCTGCGGGAATTCGGCCTCGGGTCCTGGGAGGGCCTCACGCGCGAGGAGGTCGCCCAGCGGCATCCCGAGCAGTACGCCGACTGGCTCGCCGGCCGGCCCGTCCACGGACGCGGCGGAGAGGACCCGGCCGACGTCCCGCGCCGGGCGCTCGCCGCCCTCCGCGACCTGCCCGAGGCGCCGGCGGCGGTGGTGGTCACCCACGGCGGCACCGCCGCCCGGCTGATGGAGACCCTCCTCGGGCTCGGGCCGGAACACCGCCGCGTGTTCGGGCCCCTCGGGAACTGCGCGTGGAGCGAACTGGCGGTGCAGAGCGACCGCTGGCGGTTGCTGCGGCACAACAACTCCGCGCCGCGGCTGCCGGCAGAGCCGCAGCCCCCCTCCCGCCCGGAGACGGGGCCGCTGGAGGCCGGTGCCAGCCCCGAGGAGGGGGCCGCACCTCCGGCGCAGGACGCCGACGCCGTCCTCTGACGGGTCGCCGGCGAGGCGTCGCCGGGACCGACCCCCGCCGGTACGCGTCGGCGGCCAGCTAGCCTCGCCGGGTGTCCGTCGCCGTGGTCACCGACTCCACGGCCTACCTGCCTGCCCGGTTGGTCGAGCAGTACTCGGTCGAGGTCGTCCCGCTCTACGTGGTCATGGCCGGCCACTCGGGCCGGGAGGGGGCGGAGATCAGCCCGGCAGACGTGGCCCGTGCCCTCGGCGCCCGCGGGCAGACCGTCTCCACCTCCCGGCCGACCCCCGGGGACTTCGTCGGCGTCTACCGCCGGCGACTGGCCGAGGGAGCCGAGCGGATCGTCTCGGTGCACCTGTCGGCGGAGCTGTCGGGCACCGTCGACGCGGCGCGTCTGGCCGCCGCGCAGGTCGGTGAGCACATCGTCACCGTGGTCGACTCCCGGTCGGCCGCCATGGGCAGCGGGTTCGCGGTCGTCGCCGCCGCCCGGGCGGCGGCGGCCGGCGAGGACGCGGCGACCGTCGCGGCCAGGGCGCGGGAGACGGCCGCCGCGACGCGCACCCTCTTCGTGGTCGACACCCTCGAGCACCTGCGGCGCGGCGGCCGCATCGGGGCCGCGGCCTCGATGATCGGAACCGCGCTGGCGGTCAAGCCGGTGCTGCACGTCGCGGAGGGGCGGGTGGTCCCCCTTGAGAAGGTCCGCACGACGGCGCGGGCGCTGACGCGTCTGGTCCAGCGCGGCGTGGAGGCCGCGGACGGGGGACCGGTGTCGGTCGCCGTCCACCACCTGGCCGCACCCGACCGCGCCGAGCGGCTGGCCCGCGAGCTGCGGGACCGGCTGCCCGGGCTGCGGGAGCTGTACGTCAGCGAGCTCGGGGCGGCGATCGGTGCGCACGTCGGGCCGGGGGCCGTCGGACTGGTCGTGGCGCCGGCGTCGGTGCCGCTCCTGCAGCAGGAGGGCGAGCAGCCGGCGGACTGAGACGCGGAGCAGGAGCACCCGCGCAGCCTGCACCCGACCCGTTCCGCCGGTGGCCGGTCCGTCCACAGGCGCGGCCTCCGTCCACAGTCGCCCCGCGACCCGGCCGCACCGCGGCCACGCTGCCTAGCGTCCGGCCGGTGCACCTCCCTCTCCGCCGCAGCGACGACGCCGATCTGATCCGCGCGCGCCTGCGTGTCCTCCTCGACGAGGGTGGGCGCGCGCGGGGCTGGGTCCCCGACGACGAGCCCGACGACCACGTCGACGACGACCCCGACGGCGCGGACGGCGACGAGCTCCCCGAACCGGGCCGGCCTGAGGAGGAACCGGACCCGGGACTGCCCGACGGCATCGGCCGGCACCGCGCTCCGGGCACCGCCGTCCGGCTCGGCCCGGGACGGCGCGGCGTGTGGGCGCTGTGGGTGGCAGGGGTGCTCGCGGCGCTCGCCGTGGCGGCGGGGACCTGGGTGGACCGTCCGCGGGTGGAACCGGCTCCCGCGCCGACGTCCGCGGCGCCGTCCACGTCGTCCACGGCCCCCGCCACGCCCTCGGTCGGGATGGCGGCCGACGCGTCCCCGACGGTCGTGGTCTCGGTGGTGGGCCTGGTCTCCCGGCCCGGGCTGGTCACCCTCCCCGCGGGGGCGCGCGTCGCCGACGCGGTCACCGCCGCCGGCGGCCTGCTGCCGGAGGCCGACCCCGCCTCGGTCAACCTCGCCGCCGTGGTGAGCGACGGCCAGCAGGTCGCCGTGGGGGTGCCCGGTGCGGCGCCCGCCGGTCCGGCCGCGGCAGGGACCGCCGGGACCGGACTCGTGGACCTCAACACGGCGACCGTCGCGGACCTCGACGCGCTGCCGGGCATCGGGCCGGTGCTGGCCCAGCGCATCGTCGACCACCGCGAGCAACAGGGCCGGTTCGCCAGCGTCGAGCAGCTCGACGACGTCCCGGGGATCGGCCCGTCCACCTACGCGGAACTGGCCGAGCTGGTGACCGTGTGAGCGTGCCCTCCGCGCGGTGGGCGTGGATCGACCTGCGGCTGGCGCCCGTCGCCGCGGCGGTCTGGCTCACCACGCTGCTGGCTCCGGCGACCAGCGCCGCCGGCCTGGCCGCTGCGGCGCTGGTCGCCACGGTGGCGGCTGCCCTGCTCGCGCGGCGGTGCCGCACGACGTGGGCGGTGGTGCTGCTCGGCGTGCTCGCGGCCGTGGCCGTCACCGCCACGACCGCCGCCGTCCGTGCGGCCGCCCGGGACGCCTCCCCGCTGAACGCGGTCGCCGAGGGACGGCGGACCGTGCTGGTCGACCTCGTGCTGACCGGTGACCCCCGGCCGGTGCGCGGCGTCGGGCCGGCCCGGGCGGTCACCGAGGCGACCGTCACACGGCTGGCCGACGGGGGCACCCCGATCGGCCTGGAGGACGACGTCGTCCTCTTCGCCCCCGCGGAGGAGTGGCTCGGGCTGCTCCCCGGCCAGTCCGTGCGGGTGCGGGCGACCGTGACGCCGGCCGACGCCGCGGAGGGGCTGGTGGCCCGCCTGTCGGCGCGGGGGCCACCGGCGGTGCTCGGGGCCCCGCCGTGGGAGCAGCGGGCCGCCGGAGCCCTGCGCGACGGCCTCGCCGAGAGCTCGCTCCGCGTCCTCGACCCGCGGCCGGGCGGCCTGCTTCCCGGCCTGGTCGTCGGCGACACCCGCGCCATGGACCCGGTGCTCGTCGAGGACTTCCGCCGCGCCGGCCTCGCGCACCTCACCGCCGTCTCCGGCGCGAACGTCGCCATCGTGCTCACCGGCGTGCTGGCCCCGCTGCGCCGGCGCGCCGTCGACCGGCGGGTGCAGGCCCTCGTGGCCGCGGCGGCCCTGGTCGGCTTCGTCCTGCTGGCCCGTCCCAGCGCCAGCGTGGTGCGGGCGGCGGCGATGGGCGCAGTGACCCTCCTGGCGCTCGCGAGCGGTCGCTCGCGGGTGGCCCTCCCGGCGCTCCTCGGGGCCGTGGTCGTGCTCCTGCTGGTCGCCCCCGGCCTCGCCCGCGATGCCGGCTTCGCCCTGTCGGTCGCGGCGACGGCCGCGATCGTCCTGCTCGCGCGGACCTGGGCGCGGCGGCTCCGCGACCGCGGCTGGCCGCGCTCGGTCGCCGACGCGGTGGCCGTCGCGGCAGCCGCCGGGCTGGCCACCGCGCCCCTGGTCGCAGCACTGTCCGGCGTGGTCAGCCCCGTCTCCCTGCCGGCGAACCTGCTCGCCGCACCGGCGGTGCCCGTGGCCACCGTGCTGGGGCTGCTGGCGGCGCTGGCCGCGGTCGTGGTCCCGCCGCTGGGCGACGTGCTGGTCTGGCTGGCCGGGTGGCCGGTCCGCTGGCTGGTCCTCGTGGCCGAGCGGGCGGCGGCCCTGCCCGACGGCGCGCTGGGCTGGCCGGTCGGCACGAGGGGCGCCGTCCTGCTGACGCTGCTGCTGTTCGCCTGCGCCTGGCTGCTCTGGCGGTTCCCCCGGGCGCGGCCGCTGGCGCTGGCCGCCCTCGTCGGTGCGGTGGTGCTGGGCTGGCCGGTCCGCCAGCTGACCCGGGGGTGGCCGCCGGACAGCACGGTCGTGGTCGCCTGTGACGTCGGCCAGGGCGATGCGCTGGTGGTGCCGACCGGGCCGGGGGAGGGGGTGCTCGTCGACGCCGGGCCGGAGGTGGGGCCGGTCGACCGCTGCCTCGACCGGCTGGGCATCGACCGCCTGCCGCTGGTCCTGCTCAGCCACCTGGACGCCGACCACGCCGGTGGCCTCGCCGGCGCGCTGTCGGGGCGGTCGGTCGGTGTGGTCGCCACGGGGACGCTCTCCCCGGCCGACGACCGCGCCGGCCCGCTGGCCGACGCCACGCGCGAGGCCGGGGCGGAGCGGGTCCTGCTCGTCCCCGGCGAGCGCCGCACCGTGGGGGACGCCGTGATCGAGGTGCTGGCCCCGCCGCCGGAGCTGGCCACGGCCGCGGCCGAGCCCAACGACCTGTCCCTGGTCGTGCGGGTCACCCGCCACGGCGTGCGGGTGTTGCTCACCGGCGACCTCGGCGGCGAGGCGCAGGCGCGCATCGTCGCCCGCGGCGTGGACCTGAGCGCGGACGTGCTCAAGGTGCCGCACCACGGCAGCGCGGACGCCGACCGTGGCTTCCTCGCCGCAACCGGTGCCCGGGTGGCACTGGTCTCGGTCGGGGCCGACAACACCTACGGGCACCCCACCGCGCGCGTCCTGTCGTGGCTCACGCAGGACGGCATGCGGGTGCACCGCACCGACCGGGAGGGGGACCTCGCCGTCGCCGGTGACGCCGGCGCGTGGGGGGTGGCCGCCCGCGGTCGTGAGCCGGGGCAGTCCGTGGCCGTGCCGGCGGGCTCTGCGCCGGGGGTGCCGTCGGTGGTGGCCGGGGCGCCACCACGCCGCGGCCGGGGTGCTCCCGTCCGCGGCCGGGCTTCGGCCGTGCGCGGCCGGGCCGGACCGCGCGTCGGCCCGGGCGGCACGGGTCGCGGCTCACCGGGACCGTCACCGCCGCGTGGGACCATGCCGGTGTGGCTGCCGCACCTCCCGCGCCGACATCCCGACTGCGCGCCGTGGTGGGCGAGGAGGAGTTGCTGCGCTCCCGCGCGGTCTCCGCCGTCCGGGCCGCCGTGCTCGAGCGCCACCCCGAGGCCGAGGTGCACGAGCTGCCCGCCGCGGGCCTGCCGGTGGGTCAGCTGGCCGACGTGCTCGCGCCCTCGCTGTTCGGCGAACACCGGCTCGTGGTGGTCACCGGGGTCCACGAGGCCGCCGGCGCGCTGGCCGATGCACTGACCGCCTACACGAAGGACTCGGACCCCGATCTCACGCTGGTGGTCGTGCACCACGGCGGCAAGCGCAACGAGGCGCTGCTCAAGGCGTTCAAGGCCGCCGGCGCCGCGTTCGACGACTGCCCGAAGGTCAGCTCGGTGGGGGACCGCATCGCGTTCGTGCGCAACGAGGTCCGGACGGCGGGTGGGCGGATCACCCCCGACGCGGCCAGCGCCCTGGTGGAGGCGATCGGCGCCGACCTGCGCCAGCTGTCGGCGGCTGCCGCCCAGCTCGTCTCCGACTTCGGCGGCACCGTCGACGCCGACGCCGTCGCCCGCTTCCACCGCGGGCAGGCCGAGGTCAGCGGCTTCACCGTCGCGGAGCGCGTGCTCGTCGGCGACCGGCAGGGGTCGCTGGAGATGCTGCGCTGGGCGCTGCAGCGGGGCGTCGCCCACGTCCTCATCGCCGACGCCATCGCCGACGGCGTCCGCACCGCGGCGCGGGTGAGCGCACTGCGCAGCACCAACCCCGGGGAGCTGGCGCGCACGCTGAAGATGCCGCCGTGGAAGGTGAAGAAGGCGCAGGCCCAGGCGCGGGGCTGGAGCATCGAGGGCCTGCAGCAGGCGGTCGGCGTCGCCGCGGAGCTCAACGCCGACGTCAAGGGCGTGGCGGCCAGCGCCGACTACGCGCTGGAGCGCGCCGTGCGCCGGATCGTCGCCATCCGCCGGGAGACCGGCCGCGGCCGGGTCTGACCGGGCGCGGCCGGGTCTGACCGGGCGCGCCGGGTCCTGCCCGGCGGGGTCACCGAGCCCGCGACCGGCCCGCGGGACGGGGCGAGCCCCGGAGGCGACGCGAGCCCCAGGACGCCGGGGCCCCGACAGGCGCAGACGTCCCCGAAGACGACGAGAGCCCCCGTCCCGGTGGGGGAGGGGGGCTCTCGTCGCGGACCGCGCGGGTGCGCGGTGCGCCGGCTCAGAGGCCGGCGACCTGCTTGGCCAGACCCGACTTGCGGTTCGCGGCCTGGTTCTTGTGGATGATGCCCTTGCTGGCAGCCTTGTCGAGCGCCTTGCTGGCGGTCTTCAGGGCATCCTGCGCGGCGGCGGCGTCCCCGGACGCGGCCGCGGTCCGGACGCGCCGGACGGCCGTCTTCAGGGCGGACTTGACGGCAACGTTGCGCTGACGCGCCTTCTCGTTGGTCTTGATCCGCTTCATCTGGGACTTGATGTTCGCCACGCGTGAGCCTCGGGTTGTCTCTCGGGAGGGAGTACTTCTGACAGTGCGTCCGTCGCGACGGCGTGCGTCGGCGGACCGGTCTGCCAAGATACCAGCGTCGGGCGTGCGACCCCAACCCGCGGGTAGACCGGCCCGGACCGGCCGATCGCTGGACGAGGCACCGAGCCGTGGGACGATGGGAGCACTGTGACGACTCCCGCCTACACCGACCCGGCCCGCATCCGGAACTTCTGCATCATCGCCCACATCGACCACGGCAAGTCGACGCTGGCCGACCGGATGCTCGAGGTCACCGGGATCATCGAGGCGCGGCAGATGCGTGCTCAGTACCTCGACCGCATGGACATCGAGCGCGAGCGCGGCATCACCATCAAGGCGCAGAACGTGCGCCTGCCGTGGACGCCGAACGCCGGCGACCACGCGGGCACCGCCCACGTGCTGCACATGATCGACACCCCGGGCCACGTCGACTTCACCTACGAGGTGTCCCGGTCGCTGGCCGCCTGCGAGGGTGCGGTGCTGCTGGTCGACGCCGCCCAGGGCATCGAGGCCCAGACCCTGGCCAACCTGTACCTGGCCATGGAGAACGACCTCACGATCATCCCGGTGCTCAACAAGATCGACCTCCCGGCCGCCCAGCCGGAGAAGTACGCGGCCGAGCTCGCGCACATCATCGGCTGCGACCCGGACGACGTCCTGCGCGTCAGCGGCAAGACCGGTGAGGGCGTCCCCGCGCTGCTCGACGCGATCGTCGACCAGATCCCCGCCCCGGAGGGCGACGCCGACGCCCCGGCCCGCGCGATGATCTTCGACTCCGTCTACGACATCTACCGCGGCGTCATCACCTACGTCCGCGTCGTCGACGGCCGGATCGCCGCCCGCGACCGGATCAAGATGATGTCGACCGGCGCGACCCACGAGCTGCTGGAGATCGGGGTGATCTCCCCGGAGCCCAAGCCGGTCGAGAGCCTCGGCGTCGGCGAGGTCGGCTACTTCATCACCGGGGTGAAGGACGTCCGCCAGTCCCGAGTCGGCGACACCGTCACCCTGCAGCACAAGCCGGCCACCGAGTCCCTCGGCGGGTACCGCGACCCCAAGCCGATGGTGTACTCCGGGCTCTACCCGATCGACGGCAGCGAGTACCCGCTGCTGCGCGAGGCGCTGGACAAGCTGCTGCTCAACGACGCCGCGCTGACCTACGAGCCGGAGACCTCCGCGGCCCTGGGCTTCGGCTTCCGCGTCGGCTTCCTCGGCCTGCTGCACCTGGAGATCGTCCGCGAGCGGCTGGAGCGTGAGGCCGGCATCAGCCTGATCTCCACCGCGCCGAACGTCGTCTACCGGGTGGTGATGGAGGACGGCTCGGAGATCACCGTGACCAACCCCAGCGACTGGCCCGAGGGTAAGATCGACAAGGTCTTCGAGCCGGTCGTCAGCGCCACGATCATCGCCCCCAGCGACTACACCGGCGCGATCATGGAGCTGTGCCAGAGCCGGCGCGGCCAGCTCGGCGGGATGGACTACCTGTCCGAGTCGCGGGTCGAGCTGCGCTACACGCTGCCGCTGGGCGAGATCATCTTCGACTTCTTCGACGCGCTGAAGTCCCGCACCCGCGGCTACGCCTCGCTCGACTACGCCGAGGCCGGCGAGCAGGAGTCCTCGCTGGTGAAGGTGGACATCCTGCTCCAGGGCGAGGCCGTCGACGCGTTCAGCGCGATCGTGCACAAGGACAAGGCCTACAGCTACGGCGTGATGATGGCCGGCAAGCTGCGCGAGCTCATCCCGCGGCAGCAGTTCGAGGTGCCGATCCAGGCCGCCGTCGGCTCCCGGGTGATCGCCCGCGAGACGGTCCGCGCCATCCGCAAGGACGTCCTGGCCAAGTGCTACGGCGGTGACATCACCCGCAAGCGCAAGCTGCTGGAGAAGCAGAAGGAGGGCAAGAAGCGGATGAAGATGGTGGGCCGCGTCGAGGTCCCCCAGGAGGCGTTCGTCGCCGCCCTCTCCACCAACGAGCCCACCACCTCCAAGAAGTGAGCGGGCGGCTCGAGGCCGTCTGCGTCTCCGGTCCCGACCTGCTGCCGCTGCCCGACCGGCGTCCCAACCGCAGCGGGATCGACAAGCGGCCGGTCGCCGGCCGGGTCGCCGTCGAGCGGCTCGGCCTGGACGGCGACGTCCAGGTCAACCGCCGGTACCACGGCGGCGAGGGCCAGGCGGTCTACGCCTACGCGCAGGAGGACGCCGACTGGTGGGCCGCCGAGCTCGGTCGCGACCTGCCGCCCGGCCGGTTCGGCGAGAACCTGCGGACGGCGGGGCTCGACCTCACCGGCGCGCTGCTCGGCGAGCAGTGGCGGGTCGGGACGGCCCTGCTCGAGGTGACCGACCCGCGGATCCCGTGCGCCAACTTCGAGCGGTTCTGGGGCGTGCCGCAGCTGGTCAGGCGGTTCACCGCGCGCGGCACGAGCGGGGCCTACCTGCGGGTGCTGGAGGCCGGGGAGGTCGGCGCCGGCGATCGCGTCGACGTCGTCCACCGCCCCGGCCACGGGGTCACCGTCGGGCTGGCGTTCCGCGCCTACACCACGCAGAAGCACCGGCTGCCCGAGCTGGGCCCCGCTGTCCGCCACCTGCCCGAGCGCACGCGGGACAAGATCGCGGCCAAGATCGCCGCACGGACCGGCGCCGGGGTCTGACCGCGCCGGGCCTCAGTGCATCCACGGCGCGAAGGACAGCCCGACGACCAGTCCCTCCGGGGACTGCAGCCGAGCGACCGTCTGCCCCCACGGCTCCGTCCGGGCCCCGTGCAGGAGCCGGTGGCCGGCGGCCTCCAGCTCCGCCGCGCCGCTGGTCACCGCGGCCTCGTCGGCCAGCTCGAACTCGATGCTCGCCTGCGGGACCGGGTGGTCGGCCGGCCAGTCCGGCGTACCGAAACAGGCCACCGCGGCCTGGGCGAGCGGCCACACCCCGAAGTGCCTGCTGCCGTCGATGTGCTCGCTGGCGAAGTACTCGCCGTCGAGGCGCTCGAGGGGCAGCCCCAGGGCATCCACGTAGAGCCGACGACTCTCGACCGGGTCGGGCGTGATGACGCTGGTGCTGGCGACGAAGAGGATCTCCATGCCCGGCACCGTCGCACGTGCAGGTGACAGGTCGGGACCGGTCAGGCGGCGGCCAGGGTGGCCTCGAGGTCCCGCCGCAGCGCGGCCAGGTCGACCCCGCGGTCGTGCAGCACCTTCACCGCCAGTCCCTGCCCCTCGCAGAGCAGCCCGAGGGCGATGTGCCCCTCGCGGATGGTCCGCGACCGCTGGGCGACCGCCTCGCGCAGCGACAGCTCCAGCACCTTCTTGGCGCGCGGCGAGAAGGGGATGTGGCCGCCCTTGGCCCGGCCGCCCGGGCGCTCGTCGAGCGCCCCCGGGCCGAAGGTCGCCTCGACCCGGTCGCGCACGGCGTCCAGGTCGATCCCGACCGCGCGCAGCGCGTCGGCGTCCAGGTCGTCGCGGCCGACCAGCGCGGTGACCGCCGCGACCACCTGCTCGCGGGTCAGCCCGTGCCGGCCGAGGACCTGTGCCGTCGGTGTCCACGGCAGGTCGAAGAGGGCGAGCAGCAGGTGCTCGGTGCCGATGGTCCCGTGCCGGAGCTCCCGGGCCTCGTGCTGGGCGCGGACGACGGTCTCGCGGGCGTCGGTGGTGAAGCGTTCGAACACGGTCAGTCCTTCCGTCGGAGCGGCCCGCGGCCGCCGGCGTACTTCTTGTGCACCGCCTGGCGGGTGACGCCGAGCAGCTGGGCGATCTGCTCCCACGTCCAGCCCTGGTCGCGGGCGTTGTCCACCTGGAGGGCCTCCAGTCGCTCCACGAGGGTGCGGAGCGCGCGCACCGCCTTCAGCCCGACGGCGGGGTCGCGGCTGCTGGCGGCGGAGGCCACCTGTGTCGTGTCGGCCATGCCGTCAACTTAAGTTGACTCTGACGGCTGTGTCAACCCACTTTGACAGGCGTCCGCGCCGTCAGCGGGTCTCGTGGACCTCGTAGTGGGTGACGGTGACCTCGCGGTCGACCAGGTAGCGGTCGTCCTCGGGGTAGAAGACCGCGGCGCTCACGTCGTCCCCGGCGAACGCGCGGACGGCGTCGTAGGACGTCCAGAAGCTCAGCGTGACGACCTCGGTCCGGCCGTCGTCGAGGTCGCGCAGCAGCATGTGCGCGCCCTCGTTGCCCGGCGTCCGCCGGTAGTGGGCGATGCCGGTCTCGTCGATGTAGGCGGCGTAGGCGTCGCGGTCCTCGGTGCGGACCCAGCCCCGCCAGATGCGGGCGATCACCGGAGTTGCTCCCCTCAGGCGACGGCGGCCTCCTCGCCACCGGTCAGCCGCAGCAGGTCGGCGTAGGTCACGGAGAACATCGTGTGGTGGTCGCCGCCGCCGGCCCAGAGCAGCGGGTACGCGGCCAGGTCGACGTCCACGACGGTGCGCACCGGCGCCGGGTGCCCGGTCGGGGCGACCCCGCCCACCTCCTGGCCGGTCGCCGCGGCGACGAACTCCGGGCTCGCCCGGCGCACGCGGGCCGCGCCCACCAGCGCCGCCACCTCGGCGGTGTCCACCCGGTGCGCCCCGCTGGCGAGCACGAGCAGCGGGGCGCCGTCGGCGTCGAAGACCAGGCTGTTGGCGATGGCCCCGACCGGGCAGCCGAGCGCCTCGGCCGCGGCGGCCGCCGTGGGCACCGGGACGTCGAAGCGGCGCACGTCGGCCTCGACGCCGGCCGCGTGCAGCGCGGCGACCACCCGGTCGACCGGGCTCACGGGACCGTGAAGACGATCTTGCCGGCGGTGCGGCCCTGCTCCATCCGCTCGAAGCCCTCGCGCGCCTTGTCCAGGGGCAGCTCGACGTCGATCACCGGGCGGACGCCGGTCACCGCGCACATCCGCACCAGCGACTCCAGCTCGTCGCGGGTGCCCATCGTCGAGCCGATCACCGACAGCTGGGTGAAGAAGACCCTGTTGAGCTCGGCGCCGGGGTTGAAGCCGGTGGTCGCCCCGCAGGTCACGATGACCCCGCCCGGCCGCAGCGACTTGACGCTGTGGCTCCAGGTCGCCTCGCCGACGCTCTCCATGACCCCGTCGACCCGCTCCGGCAGCCGCGCGCCGGTCTCGAAGGCCTGGTCGGCGCCGAGGGCCAGCGCGGCCTGGCGCTTGTCCTCGCTGCGGGCGGTGACCCACATCCGGTAGCCGGCGGCGCGGCCGAGGGCGACCAGGGCCGTGGCGACCCCGCCGCTGGCGCCCTGCACCAGCACGGTGGCACCGGGACGCAGGCCGGACTTGACGAACAGCATCCGGTAGGCGGTCAGCCATGCGGTGGGCAGGCAGGCGGCCTCGGCGAAGGAGAGCTCGGCGGGCTTGGGCACCAGGTTGCGCCGGGGGACGGCGACCCGCTCGGCCATCGTGCCCTGGTGCAGCTCGGAGAACAGGCTCCGCTTGGGGTCGAGGGTCTCGTCACCGGTCCAACCGGGGCTGGCCACGACGCCGTGCACGATGACCTCGTTGCCGTCCTCGTCGAGGCCGGCCGCGTCGGTGCCGAGGATCATCGGCATCCGCTCCTGCGGCAGCCCGACCCCGCGCAGGCTGAACAGGTCGTGGTGGTTGAGCGACGCCGCCTTCACCTGCACCGTCGTCCAGCCGTCGGGCGCCTCCGGCTCGGGGCGCTCGCCGATCTCCAGCACGGAGAGCGGGTCCTTCGGGGCGGGCGTGGAGACGAAGGCAGCCAGCATGCCCGGACCGTAACGGAGGTCACCCACCTGCTGCGACGGGGCCGTCCGACCGCCGGGTCACCTCACGACGACGACGTACTCCTGCCGCGGCACGAACTCGCCGATCACCGGGGCGCCCGGCACCTCGCCGGCCAGCAGCAGCCCGCCGGAGGTCTGCGCGTCGGCCAGCAACAGCGCGTCGTCCTCGGATACCGCCGACAGGTCGGTGTGCGGGCGCACCCAGTCGAGGTTGCGCCGCGTGCCGCCGGAGACGAAGCCGTCGGCCAGCGCCTCCCGCGCCCCGGCCAGGTACGGGACGGCGGCCGCGTCGACCACCGCGGTCACGCCGCTGGCGCGGGCCATCTTGTACAGGTGGCCCAGCAGGCCGAAGCCGGTGACGTCGGTGCCGGCCCGGATGCCCGCCGCCACCGCGGCCCGCCCGGCGTCGCGGTTGAGCGTCGTCATCGAGGCGACCGCCTCCTCCGACACCTCGCCGGTCGCCTTCATCCGGCTGTTGAGCACCCCGACGCCCAGCGGCTTGGTCAACGACAGCGGCGTCCCCGCGACGGCGGCGGAGTTGGTGATCAGCCGGTCGACGTCGACGACGCCGGTGACCGCCATGCCGTACTTCGGCTCGGGGTCGTCGATGGAGTGCCCCCCGCCGACGTGGCAGCCGGCCTCCTGGGCGACCTCCAGCCCGCCGCGCAGCACCTCGGCGGCGAGCTCGGCGGGCAGCACGTCGCGCGGCCAGCCGAGCAGGTTGACCGCGACGACCGGGGTGCCGCCCATCGCGTAGACGTCGGAGAGCGCGTTGGCCGCGGCGATCCGGCCGAACGTGTGCGCGTCGTCGACGACCGGGGTGAAGAAGTCGGTGGTGAGGACCAGCCCCTGGCCCCCGGCGATGCGGACCACCGCCGCGTCATCGCCGTCGTCCAGCCCGACCACGAGCTCGGCGGCCGGGTCGACCGGCCCGGCGGCGGTGAGGCCCGCGACGACGGCCTCGAGCTCGCCGGGCGGGATCTTGCAGGCGCAGCCGCCGCCGTGTGCGTACTGGGTGAGCCGGACGCGGGCGGGAGCGGTGGTCACGCGTGCGAATCTAGGCCCGGCCGCCCGGGAGCACCCGCAGCCGGGGTGCTGCCGTCGCCGCCGGGGCGCCGCCCAACCGCCGGCCCGCCGGGTGGGTGTCGGCCGGCGGGGCGCCCAGGCCGGTCAGGTCACGCCGGGCGGCGGTCTCCTCCGTGGGCTCGGCGCCCTCGATGCGGTCCTCCCGGAACCAGCGCAGCGCCTGCCGCTCCCGGCACCAGGCCACGAGGAACCAGTGCCGGCCGCTGCGGGCGAGCAGCTGCGGCTCCACCGCGCGCCGCGAGACGACCCCCTCGCCGTCGCGGTACCGCAGGACCAGGACCCGCCGCCGGGTCACCGCCTGCTCGAGGGCCGACCGGAGCTCGGCGGCGCGGCGGGCGTCGTCGCTCACCCACCGCGTGGACGCGGCCAGCCGGGCGCGCCGGCGCGGATCGGGCTCGAGGGCGTCGAGGACCTTCTCCAGCGCCGTCCGCCCGGCGGCGGCGAACGGGCCGTCGGGGCGGGCGGCGAGCGCGGCCGCGACGGCCGCCGCCTCCTCCGGGGTGAGGGTGACCGGCGGCAGCTGGGTGGCGCGGGGCTGGGTGCGCTTCACGACCGGGATGCTGGCAGGGACCTCCGACAGTTCCGGGATCGCCGCGGCGGGCGCGGGCGTGCACGTAAGCTGCCCGGCGGAGGCGTCAGGGCGCCTGGTGGCCCCCGCGGCCTCTAAAGCCGACGTGGCCGAGCACCTCGGTCAGGCGGGTTCGATTCCCGTCCGCCTCCGCCAACGTCCCCGCTGTCCCGTCAACCCGCCCGCCCTGCGCATACGCTCCGCAGTCGATGAGCGCCGACCCGCGGCGGCAGGTGCCGCGCACCGACACGCTGCTCGCCGACCCCCAACTGGCCGCCGCCGCCGAGCGGCTGGGGCGCGAGCTGGTCAAAGCCGCCGTCCAGGAGGTGCAGCAGCGGGTCCGCGAGGGGGCGGTGCCCCCCGACGGCGCCGTCGCCGCGGTCCTGGCGACCCTTCCGGCGACGGCGAGCAGCCTGCGCCCGGTGCTCAACGCGACCGGGGTGCTCGTGCACACCAACCTCGGCCGGTCACCGCTGTCGCCGGCGGCGGTGGAGGCGGTCGCCGCCGCGAGCGGCACCACCGACGTCGAGCTGGACCTGACCACCGGCCGCAGGGGTCCGCGCGGGGAGGCGGCGCTGGCGGCGCTGCTCGCCGCCGTGCCGGCCGCCGAGGCCGCGCTGGTCGTCAACAACTGCGCCGCCGCACTGGCCCTCGTCGCCACCGCCCTCGGCGGGGAACTGGTCATCGCCCGGGGCGAGCTGGTCGAGATCGGCGACGGGTTCCGCATCCCCGAGCTGCTGGCCGCCACCGGCGCACGGCTGCGCGAGGTGGGGACGACGAACCGGGTGACCCTCGACGACTACCGCGACGCCCTCCACGAGGAGACCGGCGCGGTGCTCAAGGTCCACCCGTCGAACTTCGTCGTCCGGGGCTTCACCCGGTCGGTGTCGGTCGCCGAGCTCTCGGCGGGGCTGGGCAACAGCGGGGTGCCACTGGTGGCCGACGTCGGCTCGGGGCTGCTGCGCCCGCACCCGGCGCTGCCCGACGAGCCGGACCTGCAGACCACCCTCGCCGACGGCGCCGACCTGGTGCTGGCCAGCGGGGACAAGCTGCTCGGCGGTCCGCAGGCCGGGCTGGTGCTGGGCCGGGCCGACCTGGTCAAGCGGCTGCGCCGGCACCCGCTCTACCGGGCGCTGCGGGTGGACAAGACCACCCTGGCCGCCCTGGAGGCCACGCTGCGCGGCCCGCTGCCGCCGGTGCAGCAGATGCTCGCCGCCGACGTCGCGGGCCTGCGCCGCCGGGCCGAGGACCTGGCCGCCCGGCTCACTGCTGACGGCGTCGACGCGGTCGCGGTCGACTCGCAGGCGAGGGTCGGCGGGGGAGGAGCGCCGGAGCACCCGCTGCCCAGCGCCGCCGTCTCGCTGCCCGCGGGGTTCGCCGAGCCGCTGCGCGCGGGCACGCCGCCGGTCGTCGGCTACGTGGCCGACGACCGCACCCTGCTCGACCTGCGGAGCCTGCCGCCCTCGGCCGACGACGCCCTGGCCGGCGCGGTGCTGGAGGTGGCGGCGCGGTGCCGGTGAGCAGCATGGACGTGATCGCCACCGCCGGGCACGTCGACCACGGCAAGTCGACGCTGGTCCGCGCCCTGACCGGCATGGAGCCCGACCGGTGGGAGGAGGAGCGCCGCCGCGGCCTGACCATCGACCTCGGCTTCGCCTGGACGACGCTGCCCTCGGGTCGCCGGCTCGCGGTCGTCGACGTCCCGGGGCACGAGCGGTTCATCGGCAACATGCTCGCCGGCGTCGGCTCGGTGCCCGCGGCGCTCGTGGTGGTCGCGGCCGACGACGGCTGGTCGGCGCAGACCGCCGAGCACGTCGCCGTCCTCGACGCGCTCGGGGTGCGGCACGCGCTGCTCGCCGTCACCAAGGCCGACCTCGCCGACCCCGCCCCGGTGCTCGCCGACGCGCGCGAGCGGCTGGCCGGGACGTCGATGGGGGAGGTGTCAGGGGTGGCGGTCAGCGCGGCCACCGGCGCCGGGGTGCCGGACGTCGCCGCCGCGCTGGAGACCCTGCTCGACGGGCTGCCCGCGCCCGACCGGACCGCGCCGGTGCGGCTGTGGATCGACCGGGCCTTCCCGATCAAGGGGGCGGGCACGGTGGTCACCGGCACTCTCGCCGCCGGCAGCGTGGCCGCCGGCGACCGGCTGCGCATCGGGGACCGGGAGGTCGGCGTCCGCGGGGTGCACTCGCTCGGGGAGCCGGTGGAGCGGGCGGACGCGACCGCCCGGGTGGCGCTCAACCTGCGCGGCATCGCCGTCGAGGAGCTCGCCCGCGGGGCCGCCCTGCTCACCCCGGGCGCGTTCCGCTCCACCCAGGACGTCGACGTGACCCTCGCCGTCGTGCCCGAGCGGCTGCCCGCCGAGGCCGTGGTGCACGTGGGCTCCGCGGCGGTCGGCGCCCGCCTGCGGCCCCTGGACGGGACGGCGGTGCGGCTGCGGCTGGCCGCCCCGCTGCCGCTGCGGGTCGGCGACCGGCTGCTGCTGCGCGACCCGGGTGCCCGTCGGGTGCTCGGCGCCGACGTCCGCGACGTCGACCCGCCGGAGCTGCGCCGCCGGGGCGCCGCCCGGGCGCGGGCCGCGGAGCTGGCCGAGCAGCCCGCCGGTGCCGCGGGCGCCGCCGCCGACCTGGCCCGCCGCCGCGTCGTCCGGACGGCGGACTTCACCGCGATGGGCTGGCCGGTGCCCGAGGGGACGACGCAGGTGGGGCCGTGGCTGCTGGCTCCCGGCCTGGTCGACGAGCTGGCCGCGGCCCTGCCCGGGGTGGTCGGCCGCTACCGGCAGCTGCGTCCCCTGGAGGCCGGGCCGCCGATCGCCGTCGTCCGGCGGGCCCTGGAGCTCCCCGACGACGAGCTCGTCCCGGCCCTCGTGCGCCCGCCGCTGGCGCTGCGCGAGGGTCGGGTGGCGGTCGCGGCCGCCGGGCTGCCGCCGCGGGTGCAGCAGGCCGTCGACGCGCTGCGCACCCGGCTGGCCGCCGAGCCGTTCGCCGCCCCCGAGGCCGGGGACCTGACCGCGGCGGGGCTGGGCCCGCGGGAGCTGGCGGCCGCGGTGCGCGACGGGCAGCTGGTCAGGATCGCCGACGGCGTCTACCTGGCACCGGGCGTGGAGCGGGCGGCGCGGGAACGGCTCGCCGGCGTGCCGGCGCCGTTCACGCTGAGCCAGGCGCGGTCGGCGTGGGGGACGACCCGCCGGGTCGCCGTCCCGCTCATGGAGTGGCTGGACGCGCGCGGGGTGACCGAGCGGCTGCCCGACAACACCCGCCGGCTGCGGTAGGCCCGGGCGGTCAGCCGCCCGCCTCGCGCAGCAGCACCTCCCGCTCGTCGGCGGCGTCCCGGGCGGGCGCGGAGGAGGTGTCGACGGTCTCGACGAGGTCCTCGAGCCGGACCGGGTCGGGCAGCCGGCGGTAGGGCTCGTGGTCGTCCGGGTCGGTCATGGCCGCAGCGTGCCGCGCGGGCCGGTGCCGGGCAAGGGCGCCGCAGGCCGGTGGGGCAGGTGGTCCGGCCGGAGCGCCTGTTGGCCGCGGGGCTCCGGGCGCCGTTGCCTCCCGCCGGTGCTGGTGCTCTGCCCACGGTGGTGGGCAGAGCACGAGCTGGCAGGAGGACAGGTCGACCGCGGGCGACCGGGCTCGGGCCGGGGCCCGGGGGCCGGGCGCAGGTCACGCTGCGCACCCCGTCGCGCCCACCCGCCGGCGCGGCACACTGGGAGCAGATGAACGCCGTCCTGCCCCTGCTGCCCACCCCGCCGGTCTCCTGGCAGCTCCCCGACAGCGCCCGCGAGGGGCTGACCGCCACGCCCTTCGGGCTCTACGTGCACGTGCCGTTCTGCGCGACCCGCTGCGGCTACTGCGACTTCAACACCTACACCGCCGAGGAACTGGGGCCCGGCGCCAGCCGCACCGAGTACGCCGGCACCGCGATCACCGAGCTGCGCCGGGCGGCCGAGGTCCTGGGCCCGGACCGACCGATCGTCGAGACGGTCTTCGTCGGCGGCGGGACGCCCACCCTGCTGCCCGCCGACGACCTCGCCGCCGTCCTGGCCGCCGTCCGCGAGCTGTTCCCGGTCGCCGACGACGTCGAGGTCACCACCGAGGCCAACCCGGAGACGGTGACGCCGGCGAGCCTCGCCCGGCTGCGCGAGGCCGGCTTCACCCGGGTCAGCCTGGGCATGCAGTCCGCCGCGGAGCACGTGCTCGCGGTGCTCGACCGGCGGCACACCCCCGGCCGGGCGGTCGAGGCGGCGCGGGAGGCGCGGGAGGCCGGCTTCGAGCACGTCAACCTCGACCTCATCTACGGCACGCCCGGGGAGACCGACGCCGACTGGGCCGCCTCGCTGGACGCCGTCCTCGCCGCGCCGATCGACCACGTCAGCGCCTACGCCCTCATCGTGGAGGAGGGCACGCGGCTGGCCCGCCGGATCGGCCGCGGGGAGCTGCCGATGCCCGACGACGACGTCCTCGCCGACCGCTACGAGCAGGCCGACGCGACGCTGCGCGGAGCCGGCTTCGACTGGTACGAGGTGTCGAACTGGGCCCGGGGAGACGCCGCCCGCTGCCGGCACAACGAGCTGTACTGGGCCAACGCGAACTGGTGGGGGGTCGGACCGGGCGCGCACAGCCACGTGGGCGGGCTGCGCTGGTGGAACGTCAAGCACCCGGCGGCCTACGCCGGCCGGCTGCTGCGCGGGGAGAGCCCCGCCCAGGACTCCGAACTGCTCGACGACGCCGACCGCGCCCTGGAGACGGTCATGCTCGGCCTCCGGCTGCGGGAGGGCCTGCCGCTGACCGCGCTGTCGCCCGCGGGACGGGCCCGCGCCGAGGGCGCCGTGGCCCGCGGCCTGCTGGAGCCGGCGGCGCACGAGGCCGGCCGCGCCGTCCTCACCGACCGGGGGCGGCTGCTCGCCGACGCCCTCGTCCGGGAGCTGACCGACTGACCCGGCGGGGCCGACGGACCCGTTCCAGAACCCCCTCGGGCGGGCTATCGTCCGGCTTCCCGGGCGAGCCAGCCAGGCCAGGAAGGGGGCCCGCTGTGACCACCAGCAGCATCCCGAGCAGTCCCGCCGACACCGGCGACTCCCGCTGGGACCACTTCCGCCTCCGGCTGGAGAGCCAGCGCGCCGAGCTGGTGCACGAACGCGAGCTGGCCCTCGCCGAGACCGTGCAGTCCCTGCCCGACGACGTCGCGGTGACCCGGGTGGCGAGCCTCCGGCGCACCATCGAGGACATCGACGCGGCGCTGGGCCGCATCGCCGCCGGGACCTACGGCCGGTGCACCGGCTGCGGCACCGAGATCCCCGAGGAGCGGCTGGAGCTGCGCCCCTTCGCGACCAGCTGCGTGGCCTGCTCCCAGCGCACCTGACGGATGTCAGACCGGACTCCCGACGTCCCGCACTACTGGCGGGCGGCCGGTGTCCGCAGGCTGGTCGGGTGCCCCGGGAGACCGCCCTCGACGTCCAGGACCTGACCGCCCGCTACGGCGACACCGTCGCCGTCGACGGCCTCGACCTGCAGTTGCGCACCGGTGAGACCGTCGCGCTGCTCGGCCCGAACGGCGCCGGCAAGTCGACGATCGTCAACGCCGTGCTGGGCCTGGTGCCCTCGTCCGGGACCGTCCGCGTGCTCGGCCGGACGCCGGCGGCAGCGGTGCGGGCCGGCTGCGTCGGCGCGATGCTCCAGCACGGCGGGCTGCCGGGGGAGAGCCGGGTGGGCGAGGTCCTCGAGCTGGTCCGGCGCAGCTACCCGCGAGCCTGGCCGCTCGACGACCTCGCGGCGACCGCCGGCATCGAGGGGCTGCTGGCCCGCCCGGTCGACGCGCTCTCCGGCGGCCAGCGCCAGCGGGTCCTGCTCGCCCTCGCCCTGGCCGGCGAGCCCCCGCTGCTGCTGCTCGACGAGCCCACCTCGGCCATGGACGTCGAGGGCCGCCGGGCCTTCTGGACGACGATGCGCGCGCTGGCCGCCCGCGGCACGACCGTCGTCTTCGCCACCCACCACCTCGACGAGGCCGACGCCGTCGCCGACCGCGTGGTCGTCGTCGCCGGGGGGCGGATCGTCGCCGACGGCACCGCCGCGCAGGTCAAGGCCGGGATCTCCGGCCGCACGGTGAGCTTCACCGCCGCTGCGGGCACCCGGCTGGACGGGCTGCCCGGCGTCACGGCCGTCGAGCGGCTGGGCGAGCGGGTCAGCCTCGCCACCGACGACGTCGAGGCCACCCTGCTCGCCCTGCTGGCCGACGGGGGCCGGCTGCCCGACCTGCAGGTCCGCGGCGCCAGCCTGGAGGACGCCGTCCTGTCCCTCACCGCCCGCACCGCGACCCCCATCGGAGCCGACCGATGAGCACGCTGTTCGCCTTCCAGCTGCGCCGGGTCGCCCGCAACCGGCAGTACCTGTTCTTCACCGTGCTGCTGCCGGCGCTGTTCACGGTCTTCTTCACGAAGGTCTTCGGGGCGCAGGCGGGCAGCGGTGCGCAGTACCAGGCGTACGCGACCACCTCGATGGTCTCGATGATGGCCTACGGCGCCCTGGGAGCCGCCCTCGGCGCGACCATCCGGATCTCGTTCGACCGGGCCTCCGGGTGGCTGCGCCAGCTGCGCATCACCCCGGTGCCGACCTCCTCGGTGGTGGCCGTCGACGTGCTGGTCGGCATGCTGCTGACCCTGCCCAGCCTCCTGGTCGTCGCCCTGGTCGGCCGGGTGGTCAACGGCGTGCAGCTCGGGCTGGGGACGTGGGCCGGGCTGGTGGCGGTCCTCTGGATCGGGTCGGCGGCGTTCGTCGCGCTCGGCCTGCTGGTCGGGTTCGCCCTCGAGGAGAAGGCCGCCGGCGGGGCCATCGGCATCCTCGGCGTCGTCCTGGCCGCGCTGGGCGGGCTGTGGGTCCCGGTGCAGGTCTTCCCCGAGGCGCTGCGGGCGCTGGCGCACACCCTGCCCTCGTACTGGTACGCCGAGCTGGGCCGGGACGTGGTCGCCGACGGCGCGCCGGCCCCGCTGACGGTCCTGGCCGTGGCGGGGTTCGCCGCGGCCTTCGGCGTCCTGGCCACGGCGGTGGCGCGGCGTCGTCCGCTGCACGCCGTGGCGGGGTGAGCGGGTTAGCGTTCCGCGCCGTGGACCCGCGCACTCGCTGGCACCGGCTCGGCTGGGCCGTGCCGTGGCTGCTGTTCCAGGTCTTCCCGCTGGCCGACCTGGTCACCACGCCCCGGCCGGCCTGGGTCCGGGTGGTGGCGCTGGCCGGGCTGCTGGTCTTCACCGCCGCGTACCTGGTCGTGTTCAGCAGCCTGTTCGGCCGCCGCGGGAGCGCCTGGCCGTGGCGCGCGCTGCTCGTGGTGGCGGTGCTCGGGGTCTCGCTGTCCGTCTGGCTGGGCCCGTCCTGGGCCGGCCTGATGATCTACGTGGCCGCGGCGTCGTCGGGCGGCCTGCCCGAGCGCTGGGTCTGGCCGGCCGTCGGCGGGGCGGCGGCGGTCTGCGCGTCGGTCATCGCCGCGCACGGCATGTTCCCGGACCTGTTCATCCTCCCGGTGATCTGCGTGCTCACCGGCTTCGCCCTGCGCGGCACCCGCTACCTGGTCTCGGTCAACGCCGAGCTGGTGGAGGCCCGGGAGGAGCAGGCGCGGGCGGCGGTCGCCGAGGAGCGGCTGCGCTTCGCCCGTGACCTGCACGACCTGCTGGGCCACAGCCTGTCGCTCATCGCGCTGAAGAGCGAGCTCGCCGGCCGGCTGGCCGAGCGGGACCCGGCGCGGGCGCGGGCGGAGATGGCCGACGTCGAGGCCGCGGCCCGCCGGGCCCTGGCCGAGGTGCGGGAGGCGGTGAGCGGCTACCGGCAGATCGGCGTCACGCTCGCCCTCGCCGAGGCCCGCGCCGCGCTGTCCGCCGCCGGCATCACGCTGCGGGCGCCGCGCAGCGTGCCGCCGCTGCCCGGCCCGGTGGACGCCGTCCTCGGCTGGGTGGTCCGCGAGGGGACGACGAACGTGCTGCGGCACAGCGGTGCCCGCACGGTCACGGTGGACGTCGCGGTGACCGACGGCCGGGCGGCGCTGACCATGACCGACGACGGCCGCGGCTGCGCGGAGGCGGCGCGCGGTCGGGGCGCGGGCCTGTCCGGGCTCGAGGAGCGGCTGGCCGTGCTCGACGGCCGGCTCGAGGCCGGCGAGGCCCCCGGCGGCGGGTTCCGCGTCGCCGCGGAGGTGCCGTTCGCGGCCCGGGTGGGGGCGCCGTGATCCGGGTGCTGATCGCCGAGGACCAGACGATGGTCCGCGGGGCGCTGCGCGCCCTGCTCGAGCTGGAGGAGGACATCGACGTCGTCGCCGAGGTCGGGCGCGGGGACCAGGTGGTCGCCGCGGCACGGGAGCACCGGCCCGACGTCGCCCTGCTCGACATCGAGATGCCCGGCGGGGACGGCATCGAGGCGGCGCGGGAGCTGGCGGAGGTGGTGCCCGCCTGCCGGGCGGTGGTCCTCACCACCTTCGGCCGGCCGGGGTTCCTGCGCCGCGCCATGGAGGTCGGCGCCGCCGGGTTCCTGGTCAAGGACGCGCCGGTCGCCGACCTGGCCCGCGCCATCCGCGCCGTGGTGGCGGGGGAGCGGGTCATCGACCGCGACCTCGCCGCGGCGGCGCTCGCCCTGGGCGCGACGCCCCTGTCGGCGCGGGAGGCCGACGTCCTCCGGGAGGCCGCGGACGGCGCCACCGTCGCCGACATCGCCCGGCGGCTGTTCCTGTCCGAGGGGACGGTGCGCAACTACCTGAGCTCGGCGATCGGCAAGACCGGCGCCCGCACCCGCGTGGAGGCCGCCCGGGTGGCCGAGGAGAAGGGCTGGCTGTAGGAGGACCCCCTCGCCCCCCACCGGAGGAGGACCTCCCTGCCCCCCTCCGCTCGCAGGCTCACGGCGGGGCCCTGCAGGGAGGCCGGCGGCGGGGCCCCAGGGGCCTTCAGTCCCGGCGGCCGGGGACCGGGGGCTGGGCGGGGATGGCCGCGGTGGTCGGGCCGGCGGCCTCGGCCGGCATCAGGGCGTCGAGGTCGAGCACCCGGACGTGGATGACGTTGCGCTGCTGCAGCGCCGCCCGCAGGGCCCGGTGCAGCCCGTCCTCCAGGTAGAGGTCGCCGTGCCACTGCACCGCGTGCGGGAACAGGTCGCCGTAGAAGGTGGAGTCGTCGGCGAGGAGGGTGTCCAGCGCCAGCTCGCTCTTGGTCGTGACCAGGGTGTCGAGCCGGATCTGCCGGGGCGGGATCATGGCCCAGTCCCGCGTGGAGAGGCCGTGTTCGGGATAGGGCCGGCCGTTGCGGACCGCTTTGAAGATCAGGGCACCGACCTCCGCTCTGCGGGCCCGCGTGGGCACCGGACCGACGGCGCGAGCCTATCGGCCGCCTCGTGGACGGCCCCGTCCGGAGGCTCGCCGCGAGCTTGCGAGCGGTGAGGGGGACGGGGTCCTTCAAGTATGCTGTTCTGGCACTCTGTCCGTGCGAGTGCCAGCCGTCCGAGCGGCCGGTGCCGGGAGCGCCCGGGCGCCTCCGCGACGGGGTCGCACGACGCGTCGACCGGTACGGGGAGGTGTCACCGTGGCGCACGACGAGCGCCGCCTGCAGGTCCTGCGGGCGATCGTCCAGGACTTCGTGTCCACCAACGACCCGGTGGGCAGCAAGGCCCTCGCCGAGCGGCACGACCTCGGCGTCTCGCCCGCCACCATCCGCAACGACATGGCCGTGCTCGAGGAGCAGGGCTACATCACCCAGCCGCACACGAGCGCCGGCCGGGTGCCCACCGACAAGGGCTACCGGCTCTTCGTCGACCGGCTCTCCGGGCTCAAGCCGCTGTCGGCCGCCGAGCGCAAGGCCATCGAGCGCTTCCTCGACGGCGCGCTGGACCTGCACGACGTCCTCAACCGGACGGTCCGCCTCCTCGCGCAGCTGACCCACCAGGTCGCCGTCGTCCAGTACCCGACGTTGTCGCGCAGCACGGTGCGCCACCTCGAGGTGGTGCAGGTGGCCAGCTCCCGGCTGCTGCTGGTGCTGATCACCGACACCGGCCGGGTCGAGCAGCGCGTCGTCGAGTGCCCGGTCGACGTCGACCGGGACGACGTCGCCGAGCTGCGCAACCTGCTGAACACGGCGTTCAGCGGGGCGAAGCTGGCCGACGCCGGGGGCAAGGTGCCCGACCTGCTGGAGACCGCACCCCCGCACCTGCGCCCGCTGGTCGCCACGGTCGGCGCCGCGCTGATCGAGACCCTCGTCGAGCCCCGGGAGGACCGGCTGGTCGTCGGCGGGACGGCGAACCTGGCCCGCGAGGCGCGGGACTTCCCCGGCAGTCTGCGGCTGTTGCTGGAGGCGCTGGAAGAACAGGTGGTGGTCCTGCGGTTGATCAGCGAGGTGGACACCGGCGGCGCGGTGCTCGTCCGCATCGGCGAGGAGAACGCGCACGAGGCGCTCACCGGTGCGTCGGTGGTGTCCGTGGGCTACGGCTCCGGGGACCGCGCGCTCGGGGGCCTGGGCATCGTCGGCCCCACCCGCATGGACTACCCGATGAACATGGCCGCGGTCCGCGCCGTGGCCCGCTACGTCGGCCAGATCCTGGCCGAGAGCTGAGGCTGAGACTTCTCGATGGCAACCGACTACTACGGCGTGCTCGGGCTGTCCCGCGGCGCCACCGACGCCGAGATCAAGAAGGCCTACCGGCGGCTGGCGCGGGACCTGCACCCCGACGTCAACCCCGACCCGGGGGCCAAGGAGCGCTTCCAGGAGGTCAGCCGGGCCTACCAGGCGCTGACCGACCCGGACAAGCGCCGGATCGTCGACCTCGGTGGCGACCCGTTCGACAACGGCGCCGGCGCGGGGGCGGGCGGGCCGTTCGCGGGTGCCGGGTTCGGTGGCCTCGGCGACATCATGGACGCCTTCTTCGGCGGCGGGGCCACCACGCGCGGCCCGCGCAGCCGCGTCCGGGCCGGCGGTGACGCGCTCATCCGGATCGACCTCGACCTCGACGAGACGGTCTTCGGCACGACGCGGGAGATCACGGTCGACACCGCGGTCCTCTGCGACGCGTGCACCGGCGCCGGCACCGCGCCCGGCACCCACCCGACCACCTGCACCACCTGCGCCGGCCGCGGCGAGGTGCAGAGCGTGCAGCGCTCCTTCCTCGGCCAGGTGGTCTCCTCCCGCGCCTGCCCGACCTGCGCCGGCACCGGCCAGGTCATCCCCGAGCCGTGCCCCAAGTGCGGCGGCGACGGGCGGGTCCGGGCCCGGCGCACCATCCCGGTCAAGGTGCCCGCCGGCGTCGAGGACGGCATGCGCATCCGGCTGACCGGTCACGGCGAGGTCGGCCCCGGCGGCGGCCCGGCCGGCGACCTCTACGTCGAGATCAACGAGCAGCCGCACCCGGTCTTCACCCGCGACGGCGAGGACCTGCACTGCCGGGTCACCCTGCCGATGACCGCCGCCGCGCTGGGCACCACCCTCACCCTCGAGACGCTCGACGGGGAGGAGGAGGTCGACATCCGGCCCGGCACGCAACCGGCCAGCGTGCTGACCCTGCGTGCCAAGGGCGCGCCGCGGCTGCGGGCCACCGGGCGCGGCAACCTGTACGTGCACGTCGAGGTCGAGACGCCCACCCGCCTGGACGCCGAGCAGGAGAAGCTGCTGCGCGAGCTCGCCGCCCTGCGCGGCGAGGACCACCCGGCGGCGTCCCCCTCCGGGGCGCAGGGCGGGCTGTTCTCCCGCGTGCGGGACGCGTTCAAGTGAGCGAGCTCGCGAGCTCACCGGTGGACACGGCACCGCCGGGACCGCGGCCGACGAGCGCCGGCGAGGAGGTCGCGTGACCGTCGTGACCGACGACCGCGTGCCCGAGCTGGACGGGGCGCCGCTGTTCCTGCTCGACGAGCTGCCCGACGCCGAGGAGCTGCTCGTCGACGGCGCCGAGGGCCGGCACGCCGTCGACGTCCTGCGGCTCACGGCCGGGGAGAAGGTGCGCGTCGGGGACGGCCGGGGGACCGTCGCCGAGGGGGCGGTGCTCTCCGCCGGGCCCGAGGGGCTGCGGGTGGCGGTCTCCGCACGGCACGAGGTGCCCCCGCCGGCGCTGGAGCTGGTCCTGGTGCAGGCGCTGCCCAAGGGCGAGCGCGGCCCGCTGGCCGTGGAGCTGGCCACCGAGCTCGGCGTCGACCGGATCGTGCCGTGGGCGGCCTCGCGCTGCGTCACCCGCTGGCGCGAGGACCGCGCCGCCAAGGGCGTGGCCAAGTGGCGGGCCGCCGCGCGCGCGGCCAGCAAGCAGTCCCGCCGTCCGCGGGTGCCCGAGGTCACCGACCTGATGACCACCCGGCAGGTGTGCGGGGTGCTCGCCGACGTCGACCTGGCGATCGTGCTGCACGAGCAGGCCCGCCACCCGCTGGCCCGGCTGGACCTGCCGTCGGAGGGCACCGTCGCGGTGGTCGTCGGCCCCGAGGGCGGGCTCTCCGACGGCGAGGTCGTCGCCCTGGCCGCCGCGGGGGCCCGCCCGGTGCGGCTGGGCCCCGAGGTGCTGCGCACCTCCACCGCGGGCGCCGCGGCCCTGGCCGCCCTGTCGGTCCGCACCCGCTGGCGATAGGACGGACGCCTGCCCCTCCGCCGACCGCGACGTCCAGACCTGGCTGTTGAGCACGCCGGCCTGGTAGCTGTTCGACGCGACCAGCGCGAGCGTGGCGTCGTGGGAGCCGGAGAAGCCCGGCCCGCCGGGGAACCCCTGCGGGTCGACGCCGGCCTCGTGGAGGAAGTGCGCCGGCATGAGCCGCCCGGAGGTCGACGTCTCGCTGCCGAAGGTGAACCGCAGCGGCGCCAGGGCGGTCAGGTCGTCGGCCGGGGCCAGGCCGGTGCCGGCGTTGACGACGAACACCGAGGTGAACCGCTCGTCGATGTCGCGCTGGGCGACCGGCTCGGCGCCGGGGGTCTGCAGGCGGGCCTGCACGCCGGTGAGCCCGCCGAACCAGACGAGGTCGAGGTCGCCGGTGCTGAACAGGGAGACCGCCGCGCCGTAGTCGGTGACCGGGCGGTACTCCACCTCGACGTCGAGCGCGGTCGCCATCGAGTCGGCGACGGTGCCGTAGAGGCGCTGGAGGACCTCGGGGTCCTGGTCGGGGATGGCGCCGATGCGCAGCGGGCCCGACGGGCCGGAGGCCGAGGAGGAGACGGGGGAGGAGCGGCCGCAGCCGGTGACCGTGGCGGCGAGGGCGAGGCCGGCGCCGGCCAGCAGGGTGCGGCGGGACAGCGGGGGGAGAGGGCTTCCGGGGCCACCCGACCGGGCGACGCGACGGGTGCTCACTACGTCCTCGAGCGGGGGGAGAGGGCGGGCACGGGACACCTCCGGCGGAGAGGGGGCGGGTCCCGGCCATCCTGGCCCACGCCGGTGTGACCTGCCCCCTATCGTCCGGGACGTGGAATGCCTCTTCTGCCGCATGGTCGCCGGCGAGGTCCCGGCCACCGTGGTGCACGAGACCGACCGCACGCTCGCCTTCCGGGACATCAACCCGCAGGCCCCGACGCACGTGCTGGTGATCCCGAAGGACCACCACCCCACGGTCGCCTCGCTCGCCACCGCCGACCCCGACCTGCTCGCCACCGTCGTCCGCGCGGCGCACGAGGTGGCGGTGCAGGAGGGGCTGGCGACCGAGTACGACGTCGAGCCCGGCTACCGGGTGGTCACCAACACCGGCCCGGCGGCCGGGCAGACGGTGCACCACGTGCACCTGCACGTCCTGGGCGGCCGCCACCTGAACTGGCCCCCGGGCTGACCCCTCCCTGAGGAGCAGAGATGGCCATTTCGGCCCCCCGGCGACAGGGTGGCCGCATGACCGAGCCCGTGCGCATCGAGCGTGACGGCGACGTCGCCGTCGTCGTCCTGGACAACCCGCCGCTGAACCTCTTCGACGCCCCGGTGTTCGACGCGATCGAGCGGGTCGCCGACGAGTTGGGAGCACTCACCGACCCGGCCGACGCCGGCCGCGCCCGCGCGGTGCTGGTCGAGGCCCGCGGCAAGGTCGTCTCCGGCGGGGTCGACGTCACCTTCTTCCGCGACATCGCCGAGGGCCCCGACCCCACCGGGGAGGGCGCCGGCCTGTGGCGGCGCCTGCTGCGCGTCGCCCAGGCGTTCGAGGACCTGCCGGTGCCCACCGTCTTCGCCGCGCACGGGCTCACCCTGACCGCCGCCTTCGAGCTGGCGCTGGCCTGCGACGTGCTGCTCGCGGCGGAGAGCGCGAGCTTCGGGCTGGTCGAGATCGTCGTGGGCCTGACCCCGTCGATGGGCGGTCCGCAGCGGCTGGCCGAGCGGGCCGGCCCGGCGCGCGCCAAGGAGCTGGTCTTCACCGGCGAGCGATACCCGGCCGAGGTGCTCGAGCGGTGGGACGTGGTCAATCGCGTCCTGCCCGACGACGGCTTCGCCGAGGCCGCCCGTGGCTACGCCCGCCGCGTCGCCGCCGGGCCGACCGTCGCGCACGCGGCCACGAAGACGCTCGTGACCACCGCCGTCCGTCAGGGCGCGCGGGCCGCCGACGATCTGGTCCCGGAGGTCTCCGGCGCGCTGTTCGGCACCGAGGACCTGCGCGGCGCCGTCGCGTCCTTCCTCGCCGAGGGCCCGGGGAAGGCGACGTACTCCGGACGGTGACCGGCTGCTCGACGCGGGGTTCCGGGGGTCGGCACGCGGGTAGACTCGAGAGGTCCGCATCGCCGTAGCAGGAAGGCAGGGTCGAGGGTTCTTGCCCGACTCCTCCCCGAACGTCCCCGTGCCGGGTGCACCCACGTCCCGTGAGGCATCGGCGCAGGCCGCAGCGGCGGACGGCCACCTCGGCTCGCCCGCCCCGTCCGTGCCCGGCCTGGAGGACGTCGTCCCGGCCGCGGTCCGGACCACCATCACCGTCCCCGACTCGGTCCCCATGGTCGCCCTCCTCGGCACCGGCGACGAGCTGCTCCGGCTGGTCGAGAACGAGGTCGACACCGACGTCCACGTGCGCGGCAACGAGATCGCCGTCACCGGGCAGCCGGCCGACAACGCCTTCGCCGTCGCCGTCTTCGACGAGCTCATCGCCCTGATCGGCACCGGCCAGGCGCTGCGCCCGGACTCGGTGCGCCGGGTCATCGGCATGCTCCGCGCCGGCGGGTCCGAGCGGCCGGCCGACGTCCTCAGTCTCGACATCATCAGCCGGCGGGGCCGCACGATCCGGCCCAAGACGCTGAACCAGAAGCGCTACGTCGACGCGATCGACGCGCACACCATCGTCTTCGGCATCGGCCCGGCCGGTACCGGCAAGACGTACCTGGCGATGGCCAAGGCGGTGCAGGCGCTGCAGACCAAGCAGGTCAACCGGATCATCCTCACCCGCCCGGCGGTCGAGGCCGGCGAGCGGCTGGGCTACCTGCCCGGCACGCTGAGCGAGAAGATCGACCCGTACCTGCGGCCGCTGTACGACGCGCTGCACGACATGGTCGACCCCGAGTCGATCCCGCGGCTGATGCAGTCGGGCACCATCGAGGTGGCGCCGCTGGCCTACATGCGCGGCCGCACGCTCAACGACGCGTTCGTCATCCTCGACGAGGCGCAGAACACCACCGCCGAGCAGATGAAGATGTTCCTCACCCGGCTCGGCTTCGGCTCCAAGATCGTGGTCACCGGTGACGTCACGCAGGTCGACCTGCCCGGCGGCGCGCAGAGCGGCCTGAGGATCGTGCGGGAGATCCTCGACGGCATCGAGGACGTCCACTTCGCCAACCTGACCAGCTCCGACGTCGTCCGGCACCGGCTGGTCGGCGACATCGTCGACGCCTACGAGCGCTGGGACGCCGCCCAGAAGCGCAGCGCGCCGGCCGGCCCGGGGCAGCCGGCGGTGCGCCCGTCGCGGCCGCGCCGGCAGGGGAGCTGACCGGCATGCCCGTCGAGGTCGCCAACGAGTCCGAGATCGCCGTCGACGAGTCCTCGCTGGCCGCGATCTGCACCTACGTGCTCGCCGAGATGGGGGTCAACCCCATGGCCGAGCTGTCGGTGCTGTGCGTCGACACCGACTACATGAGCACGCTGCACGAGCGTTGGATGGGGGAGAAGGGGCCGACCGACGTCCTCGCCTTCCCCATGGACGAGCTCGACACCGGCCGTCCCGACGAGCCCGAGCCGGGGCCGGCGCTGCTCGGGGACGTCGTGCTCTGCCCCGAGGTCGCCGTCCGCCAGGCCCGCGCCGCCGGCCACACGATGGACGACGAGCTGATCCTGCTGGCCACCCACGGCGTGCTCCACATCCTGGGCTACGACCACATGGAGCCCGAGGAGGAGAAGGAGATGTTCGGCCTGCAGTCCAAACTGCTGGAGGGCTGGCGCTCCGCGCCCCGGGAGCCCGTGACCGGGGACCCGGTCGACCGGGGGCCGGACCAGCGATGACCTCCGGCGAGATCACCCTCCTGGTGATCGCCGTCTGCCTGATCCCGCTCGCGGGCACCTTCGGCGCGCTCGACGCCGCCCTGCAGCGGGTCTCCAAGGCGCGGGTCGACGAGATGCGGCGCGACGGCGTCAAGCGGGCCGCGGTGCTGGCCGACGTCGTCGACGAGCGGGCCCGCCACGTGGCGCTGCTGCTCCTGCTGCGGATCGCCTGCGAGATGGTCGCCGCGGTGCTGGGCACCGTCGTGCTGTACCGGCTGTGGGGCGGCGGCTGGCAGACGGTGCTCACCGCGGCCGGCGTCATGACCGTCGTCAGCTACGTGCTCGTCGGCGTCGGGCCGCGCACCCTCGGCCGCCAGCACGCCTACGGCGTCGCCCTGGCCAGCGCCGGGGTGGTCCGGCTGCTGGGCCGGGTGCTCGGGCCTGTGGCGACCCTGCTGATCCTCGTCGGCAACATGATCACCCCCGGCCGCGGCTACCGGGACGGGCCGTTCTCCTCCGAGGTCGAGCTGCGGGAACTGGTCGACATGGCCGAGGAGCGCGGCGTCGTGGAGTCCGGCGAGCGCAACATGATCCACTCGGTGTTCGAGCTGGGCGACACCATCGCCCGCGAGGTCATGGTGCCGCGCACCGACGTGGTGTGGATCGAGCGCACCAAGACCGTCCGGCAGGCGCTCGCGCTGGCCATGCGCAGCGGCTTCAGCCGCCTGCCGGTCATCGGCGAGAACGTCGACGACGTCGTCGGCGTCGTCTACCTCAAGGACCTCATCCGCCGGACGCAGGGCCACCACGACCCGAAGAACGGCACGCGGGTCGACGAGATCATGCGGCCGCCGACGTTCGTGCCCGAGTCCAAGCCGGTGGACGAGCTGCTGCGGGACATGCAGGCCCAGCGCATCCACATCGCGATCGTCGTCGACGAGTACGGCGGCTTCGCCGGCCTGGTCACGATCGAGGACATCCTCGAGGAGATCGTCGGCGAGATCGCCGACGAGCACGACGCGTTCCAGCGGCCGCCGGTCGAGCAGCTCGACGACGGGGCGGTGCGGATCACCGCGCGGCTGCCGGTCGAGGACCTCGCCGAGCTGTTCCACGTCGAGCTGCCCCGGGACGACGACGTGGAGACCGTCGGCGGGCTGCTCGCCCGCGAGCTCGGCCGGGTGCCGATCGAGGGCTCGGAGGCGGAGGTCGCCGGGCTGCGGCTGGTGGCCGAGAGCACCGGCGGACGGCGCAACCGGATCGACACGATCCTGGTCTGCCGCGCGCCCGAGCCGGAGGCCGAGGAGACCGAGGAGTCGGGGGCCACCCGGGCGGACGTGCCGGCGGCCGTGGAAAGCTGACCCCTCGTGAGTCAGCCCTCCGCACCCTTGCAGCCCGAGGACGCCAAGCTCGTCACCCTCGCCCGCTCCGCCCGGGGCCGCACCGGTGCCGCCGAGGGCGCGGCCGTCCGCGACACCGACGGGCGCACCTACGTGGCGGCCAGCGTCGCGCTCCCGTCACTCGAGCTCTCCGCGCTGCAGGCCGCCGTCGCCGCCGCCGTCTCCAGCGGGGTCGAGGGGCTCGAGGCCGCGGCGGTCGTCTCGGCCGCCGACGCCGTCGAGTCCTCCGGGCTGGCCGCCGTCCACGACCTCACGCCGTCGGCCCCGGTGTTCCTCGCCGGCCCGGACGGCGCGGTCCGCACCACGGTCTAGCGCAGCGGCACGTCCAGGGCCGCGGCGAACGCCTCGGGGTCGCGCACCCACACGGTGAAGGCCTGCTCCGTCGCGCCGTCGGCCGCGAGGTGCCGGACGGCGACCCGCGAGCGCCCCGGCCACCAGCCGCCCCGGCGCTTCGCCCGGGGCCAGCCGGCCGGCGGGGCGCCGCGGCGGGCCTCCCGCACGGCGCTGCGGGCGACCACGTGCAGGACCGACGTGGCCCGCAGTCCGGCGACGTCGGAGGAGAGCCCGGCGTCGGAGACGGTCAGCCGGGTCGTGGACAGCACCAGCACGGCCAGCCCCAGGACGACGGCCAGCGGCACCTCGCCGGCGAGCGCCGCGGCGCCACCGCGCCACGCGGCGAGCCCCAGCCAGAGGCCGAGCCCGAGGACCACCGTTCCCACGAGCCACAGCCGGGCCGGGGAGTACTGCCAGTAGCGCAGCGGCGCCGGGACGACCGTGGCCGAGCGGCGCGCGCCACGCCCGGGGAAGAAGCCGTACGCGGCGACCTGCGACGCATGCCGCTGGCGCTCCCGACCGATCCGCACCGCCGGCGGCTCGTCCTGCTCCCGTCTCCGCCGACCCGCCACACGGGCATCCTCCCAGGCGCGCGACGTCGGCCACGCCAGGCCGGGGCTGTCGTCCGGCGGTGGGAGACTGGACGGGTGACCTCGCCGGACCAGCCGTACCGCAGCGGCTTCGCCTGCCTGGTGGGCCGCCCCAACGCCGGCAAGACCACGCTCACCAACGCGCTGGTCGGCGAGAAGGTCGGCATCGTCAGCAACCGCCCGCAGACTACGCGGCACGCGATCCGCGGCGTCGTCCACCGGCCGGGCGGGCAGCTCGTGCTGGTCGACACCCCCGGCCTGCACAAGCCCAAGAGCCTGCTCGGCCGCCGGCTCAACGACGTCGTCCGCGACACGCTGTCCGAGGTCGACGTCGTGGTCTTCTGCGTGCCGGCCGACCAGCCCGTCGGCAACGGGGACCGGTTCATCGCCCGGCAGCTGCGCGAGGTGAAGGCCCCGGTCGTCGTGGTGGTCACGAAGACCGACGCCGCCTCGAAGAAGCAGGTCGCCGAGCAGCTGGTGGCCGCCAGCGCGCTCGTCGACGCCGCCGAGGTCGTCCCGGTCAGCGCCGTGGCAGGCGACCAGGTCGAGCTGCTGGAGGACCTGCTGGTCGGCCTGCTGCCCGAGGGCCCGCCGCTCTACCCGGAGGAGCAGACCACCGACGAGGACGTCGAGCGGCAGATCGCCGAGCTGGTCCGCGAGGCCGCGCTGGAGAAGGTCTTCCAGGAGGTGCCGCACTCCCTCGCCGTCACGGTGGAGGAGATGACCCGCCGGCCCGACCCCAAGCGCCAGGACGGCGAGCTGGTCGAGGTGCACGCGCTGCTGCACTGCGAGCGGCCCAGTCAGAAGCCGATGCTGCTCGGCCGCGGCGGGGAGGTCATCAAGGCGATCGGCACCGAGGCGCGGCACGGGATCGAGACGCTGCTCGGCGCCCGCGTGCACCTCGACCTGCACGTGACCGTGCTCGGCGAGTGGCAGGACGACCCGAAGAAGCTGAACAGGCTCGGCTACTGATGTCCACCACACCGAAGGCGCTCTACCGCGACGAGGGCGTCGTCCTGCGCACCCAGAAGCTGGGCGAGGCCGACCGGATCGTCACGGTGCTCACCCGCCGGCACGGCAAGGTGCGGGCGGTGGCCAAGGGCGTGCGCCGCACCAAGAGCAAGTTCGGCGCCCGGCTGGAGCCGTTCACCCACGTGGACCTGCAGCTCTACACCGGGCGGAACCTCGACATCGTCAGCCAGGCCGAGACGATCCGCTCCTACGGCCAGCCGATCGCCGGCGACTACCCCGCCTACACCGCCGGCACCGCGGTGCTGGAGACCGCCGACCGGCTCACCGCCGAGGAGAAGGAGCCCTCGCTGCGGCTGTTCCTGCTGGTCATCGGCGCGCTGCGGTCGCTGGCCGAGCGCGCCCACCCCGCCGGGCTGGTGCTCGACGCCTTCCTGCTGCGCGCCATGTCGGTGGCCGGCTGGGAGCCCGCGCTGGACGGCTGCGCCCGCTGCGGGGAGGAGGGCCCGCACCGGCACTTCTCGGTGCCCGCCGGGGGCATGGTCTGCCCGCCCTGCCGGCCCGCGGGGTCGGCGATGCCGAACGCGGCGACCATCGAGCTGCTCGACGCCCTGCTGACCGGGGACTGGACGACCGCCGAGGCCAGCCAGGGCACCAGCCGCCGCGAGGGCAGCGGCCTGGTCGCCGCGCTGCTGCAGTGGCACCTCGAGCGTGGGCTGCGCTCGCTGCCGCTGGTGGACCGGAGCGAGTCGGCGCCCCGCCGGGAAGTGAGCCTGGGGCTGTGAGGCGTGAGGTCGTGCGGCGTGAGGTCAAGGCCCCGAACCCGCACCCGTCCGGGGCCCGCCCGCCGGAGCTGCCGGCCGACAAGGTGCCCCGGCACGTCGCGATCGTGATGGACGGCAACGGCCGCTGGGCCAAGCAGCGCGGGCTGCCGCGCACCGCCGGCCACGAGGCGGGGGAGTCCTCGCTGTTCGACTGCGTCGAGGGCGCCATCGAGCTGGGCATCGGCGCGATCAGCGCCTACGCCTTCTCCACGGAGAACTGGCGGCGCAGCCACGACGAGGTCCGCTTCCTCATGGGCTTCAACCGCGACGTCATCCGCCGGCGCCGCGACGAGATGCACGAGCTCGGCGTCCGGGTGCGCTGGGCCGGCCGCCGTCCGCGGCTGTGGCGCAGCGTCATCAAGGAGCTGGAGGTCGCCGAGGAGCTGACGAAGGACAACGACGTCCTCACGCTCACGATGTGCGTCAACTACGGAGGCCGCGCCGAGATCGCCGACGCGGCCGCAGCGATCGCCCGCGAGGTCGCCGCCGGCCGGCTGGACCCCGACAAGGTCGACGAGGCGACCGTCGCCCGCTTCCTCGACGAGCCCGACATGCCCGACGTCGACCTGTTCGTCCGCAGCTCCGGCGAGAACCGCACCAGCAACTTCCTGTTGTGGCAGTCGGCCTACGCCGAGTTCGTCTTCCTCGACACCCTCTGGCCGGACTTCGACCGCCGGCACCTGTGGGCCGCGTGCGAGGAGTACGCCTCGCGGCAGCGCCGCTTCGGGTCCGCGTAGGGGGCCGGCGTGTTCGCGGTGACCCGCCTGCGGGTGTCGGGAGGCGATGCCGGCGCCCTGGCCGCCGACGTCGAGGCGCTGCTGGCCGCCCTCGCCGCGCGGCCCGGCTTCCGGGACGGCGAGCTCGGCCGGTCCGCCGACGACCCGGGGCTGTGGGCGCTGGTGACCCGCTGGGACGGCGTCGGCTCCTACCGCCGGGCGCTGTCGGCGGCCGAGGTGAAGATCGCCGGCGCCCCGGTGTGGGTGCACGCCCTCGACGAGCCCGGGGTCTACCTGCCGGGCGGGGACGCCGCCTCCCCGGCCTGAGGCGGCCGGCCCGAGCACCCCCGACGTGGGGAGGCGCTGCCGGTGCGCCACCGGCCCGCCCGGAGCGGGCAACTACCGTGGACGGGTCAACCCGCCGACCGCCAGCCGGATGGAGCCCCCCGCCGTGAGCGAGAGCACCGCCAAGCACGACCCCGCCCGCCTCGACAAGGTGGTGAACCTCTGCAAGCGACGGGGCTTCGTCTTCCCGTCGGGTGAGATCTACGGCGGCACCCGCTCCGCCTGGGACTACGGGCCCCTGGGCGTCGAGCTCAAGGAGAACATCAAGCGGCAGTGGTGGCGCACCGTCGTCCAGAGCCGCGACGACATCGTCGGCCTGGACTCCTCGGTCATCCTGCCCCGTCAGACCTGGGTGGCCTCCGGTCACGTCGGCGTCTTCACCGACCCGCTGACCGAGTGCCAGAACTGCCACAAGCGGTTCCGCGCCGACCACCTGGAGGAGGAGTTCGAGGCGCGCAAGGGCCGGACGCCGGAGAACGGCCTGGCCGACATCACCTGCCCGAACTGCGGCACGAAGGGCGCGTGGACCGAGCCGCGCGACTTCAACATGATGCTCAAGACCTACCTCGGCCCGGTCGAGGACGAGTCCGGCCTGCACTACCTGCGGCCGGAGACCGCGCAGGGCATCTTCGTCAACTTCGCCAACGTGATGGGCGCGGCACGGAAGAAGCCGCCGTTCGGCATCGGCCAGATCGGCAAGTCGTTCCGCAACGAGATCACCCCGGGCAACTTCATCTTCCGCACCCGCGAGTTCGAGCAGATGGAGATGGAGTTCTTCGTCGAGCCGGGCACCGACGAGCAGTGGCACCAGTACTGGATCGACGAGCGCACCCGCTGGTACACCGACCTCGGCATCGCCCGCGACAACCTGCGGCACTACGAGCACCCGAAGGAGAAGCTGTCGCACTACTCGACCCGCACCGTCGACATCGAGTACCGCTTCGGCTTCCAGGGCTCGGAGTGGGGTGAGCTGGAGGGCATCGCCAACCGCACCGACTTCGACCTGAAGACGCACTCGGAGCACTCCGGCGCCGACCTCACGTACTTCGACCAGGGCACGAACACCCGCTGGACGCCGTACGTCATCGAGCCCGCGGCCGGCCTGACCCGCTCGCTGATGGCCTTCCTCATCGAGGCCTACACCGAGGACGAGGCGCCCAACGCCAAGGGCGGCGTCGACACCCGCACGGTGCTGCGGCTGGACCCGCGGCTGGCGCCGGTCAAGGCCGCCGTCCTGCCGCTGTCGCGCAACGCCGACCTCTCACCGAAGGCGCGGGACCTGGCCGCCAAGCTCCGGCAGAGCTGGAACGTCGACTTCGACGACGCCGGTGCCATCGGCCGCCGGTACCGCCGGCAGGACGAGATCGGGACGCCGTTCTGCCTCACCGTCGACTTCGACACCCTCGAGGACGACGCGGTGACCGTCCGCGAGCGGGACTCGATGAGCCAGGAGCGCATCTCGCTGGACCAGGTCGAGGGCTACCTCAAGGCCCGGCTGCCCGTCTGCTGAACCCCGCCCCTCCTGTCGGTTCCCATGGAAACCGACAGGAGGGGCGGCGGACGTGCACCGCACCTCGCTCAGCGCCAGCGGTAGAGGTCGCGCAGCAGTGCGATCTCGGCGCCGTGGTGCAGTACCTCCCGGTTGATGTGCAGGACGAGCGTGGCCATCGGCGCGTCGGCGTACGGGCCCTCGGCGGCGCCACACGGCCGGTGCAGCCCCTCCTCGCCCAGCTCCCGGACGCCCGTCGTCCATGCGGCACAGGCCGCGTCCAGCTGGGCGAGCGCCGTGGCCGCGTCGCCCGGGTACTCGTGGCTCTCGTAGTCCGTCGGCGGGGCGCCGAAGTGGGCGGCAGCGCGCATGCCCAGAACGCCGACCACCACGTGCCCGAGCCGCCACGCGATGGTGGTGACCGGTGCGGGGTCGGGCTCGGGGAACGCGAAGTCGATGGTGAAGTCGCCCCGGCCGGCGGCGATCGGGGCGGGGGACGTGCCGCGCGGCCGCACGTTCCACGCTCCGTGGACCGGCTCCCAGCGGTACTCGTCGTCGGTCAGCCCGTCCAGCCGCGGCCGCAGCTGGGTGCGCCAGTGCCAGTCCAGTTGCTCGAGCAGTTCATGCGGCCAGTCCACCGTCGTCCGTGTCGGGTCCATGACCGCACGCTAGGGAGGGATGCGGTCAGATCCTGTCCGCATGCCGGATCCCGGCCGCCCCGGACCCGACACCGTGGCTGACTGCTGGAGTGACGCGCGTCGCCGCCTACCCTGGGGACGTGACGAGCACCCTGGAGCCGGTGGCGCGGACTGCTCCGCTGCAGCTGGGTGCCCTCACCGTCGACCCCGCCGTCGTGCTCGCGCCGATGGCCGGCATCACCAACCCGGCGTTCCGCACGCTGTGCCGCGAGTTCGGGGCCGGGCTCTACGTCTGCGAGATGATCACCACGCGGGCGCTGGTGGAGCGCAACGAGAAGACGCTGCAGATGGTCCGGGCGACGCCCGACGAGAAGGACGCCTTCTCCGTGCAGCTCTACGGCGTCGACCCGGCCACCGTCGGCCGGGCGGTCGAGATGCTCGTGGACGAGGGCGTGGCCGGCACCCGTCCGGCGCACGTCGACCTCAACTTCGGCTGCCCGGTGCCCAAGGTGACCCGCAAGGGCGGCGGGTCGGCGCTGCCGTGGCGGCGGGTGCTCTTCCGCGACATCGTGCGGGCCGCCGTCCGGGCGGCCGGCGACGTGCCGGTCACCGTCAAGACGCGCATCGGCATCGACGCCGACCACGTCACCTACCTCGACGCCGGGCGGATCGCCCAGGACGAGGGCGCCGCGGCGATCACCCTGCACGGGCGCACCGCCGACCAGCTCTACAGCGGCACCGCCGACTGGGCGCCGATCGCCCGGCTGGTCGAGGCCGTCGACATCCCGGTGCTCGGCAACGGCGACATCTGGGAGGCCGACGACGCGCTGCGCATGGTCGCCGAGACCGGGTGCGCCGGAGTGGTGATCGGCCGGGGGTGCCTGGGCCGGCCGTGGCTGTTCGGCGACCTGGCCGCGGCCTTCGCGGGGCAGGCCCGGCGCGCGCTGCCGTCCCTCCGCGAGGTCGCCGCGGTGATGGTCCGGCACGCCGAGCTGCTGTCCGAGGAGCAGGGCGAGCTGCACGGCTGCACCGACTTCCGCAAGCACGTCGCCTGGTACCTCAAGGGCTTCTCCGTCGGCTCCGACGTCCGCCGGGCGCTGGCGATGGTGAGCTCCCTCGACGAGCTGGGCGGGCTGCTGGCCGGCATCCCCGACCAGCCCTACCCGACGGCGGTGCTCGGCGGTCCGCGCGGGCGCACCAGCCCGCCGCGTCCGGTCGCGCTGCCGCAGGGCTGGCTCGACGACCGCGACGACCCCCGGCCGCCGGCGGGGGCCGAGCTGAACGTGAGCGGCGGTTGAGCGCCATGACAGAGGGCCCCTATCTCTACGACGACGACCCGGCGCCGCTGCACACCGGCACCCCGCGGTCGGCGCGCGGCCTGATCCTGGCGATCCTCGGCGGCACCGTGCTGGTCGCGGTGGCGATGGCGCTCGGGTTGCCGCTGGTCAAGGGCAGCCCGGAGGAGCAGGCGCGCCAGGTCACCGGCGTCTTCCTGGACGCCCTGGCCGCGGACGACCTCGAGACCGCCTACGGCCTGCTCTGCGACGTCGAGCGCGCCCGGCTCACCCCCGACGCGGTCCCCGGCGTCTACGCGGCCGGCGGGCGCGGCGAGGTCGCCGGCACCACCGAGGGCGAGCAGGACGGCGAGCCGGTGCAGCGGGTCGACGTGCAGTGGGCCGACGGCAGCACCTCGACGCTGACGGTCGTCAGCGAGGACGGCGCCCGCGTCTGCGGCACCTCCGCCGGCTGACGCTCGCACCGCTCCCGGCCCCTCGCGCTGAGGCGGCCGCCGCCCGTCGGTCTGGCGTGCCTCTCCGGCATCGGACACGATCACCCCTGCGAAAGACGTATCAGACGTCTGCTCCGGGCGGAGGGGCGGCCGACGGACGAGCGCGGAGGTGCGCGGTGGGCGGAACCGGGCAGGCGACCTGGGTCTACGACTTCAGCCAGGGCAGCAAGGACCAGAAGGACCTGCTCGGCGGCAAGGGCGCCAACCTCGCCGAGATGACCAACCTGGGGCTGCCCGTGCCCCCCGGGTTCACCATCACCACCGACGCCTGCCGCCACTACCTGCAGCACGGGAGCACCCCGCCGGAGCTCGCCGACCAGGTGACCGAGCACCTGACGGCGCTGGAGAAGGCGATGGGCAAGACCCTCGGCGACCCGGCCGACCCGCTGCTGGTCTCGGTCCGCTCGGGAGCGGCGGCGTCGATGCCGGGGATGATGGAGACCGTCCTCAACGTGGGCCTCAACGACGAGTCGGTCCGCGGGCTGGCCGCGCAGTCGGGCAGCGAGCGCTTCGCCTGGGACTCCTACCGCCGGCTGATCCAGATGTTCGGCAAGACGGTGCTGGGCATCGACGGCGAGCACTTCGACGAGGCCCTCGACGAGGTCAAGCGCGCGCAGGGCACCGACCTCGACCTGGACCTCGACGCCGGGCACCTGCAGGACGTCGTCCGCCGGTACGACGCGATCGTCCGCGAGTACGCCGGCCGGGACTTCCCGCAGGACCCGCGCGAGCAGCTGGACCTGGCCATCACCGCCGTCTTCGACTCCTGGAACGCCGAGCGGGCGATCCTCTACCGCCGCCGCGAGCGCATCCCCGGGGACGCCGGCACCGCGGTCAACGTCGTCGCCATGGTCTTCGGCAACCTGGGCATGGACTCCGGCACCGGCGTCGCCTTCACCCGCGACCCCGGCAGCGGGGAGCAGGGCGTCTACGGCGACTACCTGCAGAACGCCCAGGGCGAGGACGTCGTGGCCGGCATCCGCAACACCGTGCCGCTGACCGAGCTGGAGCGGATCGACGAGGGCGCCTACCGGGAGCTGCTCGACGTCATGGCCACGCTCGAGGCCCACTACCGCGACCTGTGCGACATCGAGTTCACCGTCGAGCGCAACAAGCTGTGGATGCTGCAGACCCGCGTCGGCAAGCGGACCGCGGCCGCGGCGTTCCGCATCGCGACCCAGCTGGTCGACGAGGGCCTCATCGACATGGACGAGGCGGTCCGCCGGGTCACGGGCGACCAGCTCGCGCAGCTGATGTTCCCGCGGTTCGTCTCCGGCGGGGACGCGCAGCAGCTCACCCAGGGCATGAACGCCTCGCCCGGCGCCGCGGTCGGCAGGGCCGTCTTCTCCTCCGAGACCGCCGTCGAGTGGGCCGGCCGCGGTGAGGCGGTGGTGCTGGTCCGGCGGGAGACCAACCCCGACGACCTGTCCGGGATGATCGCCGCCCAGGGCGTGCTCACCAGCCGCGGCGGCAAGACCTCGCACGCCGCCGTCGTCGCCCGGGGGATGGGCAAGACCTGCGTCTGCGGCGCCGAGGAGCTGCAGGTCGACACCAAGGCCAGGCGGTTCACCGCGCCCGACGGCACCGTGGTCGACGAGGGCGACGTCATCTCGATCGACGGGTCGACCGGCCGGGTGTGGCTCGGTGAGGTGCCGGTCGAGCCGTCGTCCGCCGTCCGGTACTTCGAGGGCGAGATCGACCCGGCGTCGGCCGAGGCCGACGACCTGGTGCGGGCCGTGCACCGGGTGCTCGCGCACGCCGACTCGCGCCGGCGGATGGACGTGCGGACCAACGCCGACACCCCGGAGGACTCCGCGCGAGCGCGGCGCTTCGGAGCGCACGGCATCGGCCTGTGCCGGACCGAGCACATGTTCCTCGGCGACCGGCGGCAGCTGGTGGAGAAGCTGATCCTCGCCGAGGGGGACGACGACCGGCAGGCGGCGCTCGACGCGCTGGAGCCGCTGCAGAAGGGGGACTTCGTCGAGATCCTCGAGGCGATGGACGGCCTGCCGGTGACCATCCGGCTGCTCGACCCGCCGCTGCACGAGTTCCTCCCCGACCTCACCGACCTCTCCGTGCGGGTGGCGGTGGCCGAGGCCGAGGGGCACCACGACGAGGGCCAGCTGCGGCTGCTGGCCGCGGTGCGGCGGATGCACGAGGAGAACCCGATGCTGGGCCTGCGCGGCGTGCGCCTGGGGCTGGTCGTGCCGGGGCTGTTCGCCATGCAGGTGCGGGCGATCGTCGTGGCCGCCTGCGAACGCGTGAAGGCCGGCGGCGACCCGCGCCCGGAGATCATGATCCCGCTGGTCGGCGCGGTGCAGGAGCTGGAGGCGATCCGCGAGGAGACCGAGCGGGTGGTCGCCGAGGTCTGCGCGGAGCACGGGATCGACCTCCGCCCGCTGATCGGCACGATGATCGAGGTGCCGCGCGCGGCGCTGACCGCGGAGGAGATCGCGCGGTCCGCGGAGTTCTTCTCCTTCGGCACCAACGACCTCACCCAGATGACCTGGGGCTTCTCCCGGGACGACGTCGAGGCGGCGTTCTTCCACGCGTACCTGGACAAGGGGATCTTCGGCGTCTCGCCGTTCGAGTCGATCGACCGGCCGGGCGTGGGCCGGCTGGTGGAGATCGCCGTCGAGCGGGGCCGCGCCGGCCGCCCGGACCTCAAGCTCGGGGTCTGCGGCGAGCACGGCGGCGACCCGGACTCGGTGCACTTCTTCCACCAGGTCGGGCTGGACTACGTGTCCTGCTCGCCATTCCGGGTGCCGGTGGCCCGGCTGGAGGCCGGCCGCGCCGCGCTGGGGGCCGAGCACGTCGGCTCCTGAGAGAGGACCCCGGTGCCCCCCACGCCTCGCGCGGTCAGGCGGTGGGCCCCTGCACCGGGGCCGGCCGGCGCGGTGGTCGGGCACACCGTCCCCATCCGCCTCATCCGGACAGCCCCGCGTGGTACCCATGACGCGTGGGGGTGCGCGCAGGGAGCCTGATCGGCCGGGTGGTCGGTGCCCTCGTGCTCGCGTTCTTCCTGCTCGTCGTCTCCACCGCGACGGCGATCTGGTACACCGCGCGGCAGGACGCCCGGCCGGCGTCGGACGCGATCGTGGTGCTCGGCTCGGCCCAGTACAACGGCGTCCCGTCGTCGATCTTCGAGGCCCGGCTGGAGCACGCCCTGCAGCTGTACGAGGACGGCGTGGCGCCGGTGATCGTGACCGTCGGCGGCAAGGCAGCCGGTGACCAGTTCACCGAGGCCGAGGCCGGAGCGGACTACCTGGCCGGCGAAGGCGTCCCGCGCGACGCGCTGCTCCCGGTGCAGGAGGGCGTGGACACGCTGGAGAGCATGCGGGCGGTCGGCACGGCGTTCGACGAGCACGGCTGGAGCTCGGCGGTCCTGGTGACCGACCCGTGGCACGCCATGCGCGCCGAGCGGATGGCCGAGGACGCCGGCATGGAGGCGGAGAGCTCGCCGACCCGGCAGGGGCCGGCCGTGCAGACCCGCACCACGCAGTTCCGCTACATCCTCCGGGAGACGGCGGCGTACCTGCTCTACCGCGCGACCGGCGAGAGCGTCGCCGGCGCGCCCGGGATCGGCTGAGCGGGGGAGGAGCCGTGCTCGAACTGGGCAAGGCCGGCTCGGCCGGCACCGAGAAGGGCGTCCTGCCCGTGCTGCGCGACGGTGTCGTCGTCGCCACGCTGCGGGCCTCGAACTGGAAGGAGGCGGCCACGGCCGTCGTCGGCGACCGCGAGTGGGTGCTCGCGAAGCGCAAGAGGGAGCTCACCGGCCGGTGGGCGGCCGACCCGGAGGACGCCGTCCGGCTCCGGGCCCGGCAGACGTCGTTCTGGAAGGGCATCTGGGAGGGCGACCTGGAGGGGATGCCGATCGTCTCCGAGGTCGTGTCCCGCTGGAAGGGCGGGCACCGCTACCTCTCCGGCGGCCACGTGGTCGCCGAGACCGGCACCACCGGCGGCTGGTCGCCGCGGCCGACGCTGACCGCCGACGCGTCGCTGTCCCTCGACCACCAGGTCTTCCTGCTGTGGCTGGCGCTGGTGATGACCCGCCGCGATCAGGCGGCGGCGACGGCCGCGATCGCCGGTGGCGCGGCGGCGGCAGGAGGCAGCTGATGGCCGGCCGGGGACGCATCCGGGCCGCGGACATCGCGCTGATCCGGGAGCGGAGCAAGATCGACGAGATCGTCGGCGAGCACCTGCAGCTCAAGCGCGCGGGTGGCGGCAGCCTCAAGGGGCTGTGCCCGTTCCACGACGAGAAGTCGCCGTCCTTCCACGTCACGCCCTCGCGCGGGCTCTATCACTGTTTTGGTTGCGGCGTGGGTGGCGACGTCATCCGCTTCGTGCAGGAGATCGACCACCTGTCCTTCGGCGAGGCGGTCGAGCTGCTCGCCGGGCGGGCCAACGTCGAGCTGCACTACGAGGACGACGGCGGCCGGCCCACGGGGGCGCCGCCCCGCGAGCAGGCCGGGCAGCGCGCCCGGCTGGTCGCGGCCAACACCGCGGCGGCCGCGTTCTACGTCGAGCAGCTGGGCACGCCCGAGGCCGCGCCGGCCCGGCAGTTCCTCGCCGACCGCGGCTTCGACCGGCAGGTGGCGGTCGACTACGGCTGCGGCTACGCCCCCGGCGGCTGGGACACCCTCACCCGGCACCTGCGCGGCAAGGGCTACACCCAGCAGGAGCTGGTCACCGCCGGGCTGGCCAAGGAGTCCTCCCGCGGATCGCTGATCGACCGGTTCCACCGCCGGCTGGTCTGGCCGATCCGCGACATCACCGGCGACGTCATCGGCTTCGGCGCCCGCAAGCTGATGGACGACGACCCGGGCCCGAAGTACCTCAACACCCCGGAGACCCCGCTCTACAAGAAGAGCACCGTCCTCTACGGCATCGACCGGGCCAAGCGGGACATCGCCCGCCGGCACCAGGCGGTCGTCGTCGAGGGCTACACCGACGTCATGGCCTGCCACCTGGCCGGCGTGACGACGGCGGTGGCCTCCTGCGGCACGGCGTTCGGGCCGGAGCACATCAGCGTGCTGCGCCGGCTGCTCATGGACCAGGACGAGTTCCGCGGCGAGGTCGTCTACACCTTCGACGGCGACGCGGCCGGGCAGAACGCGGCGATGAAGACCTTCGCCGAGGACCAGCGCTTCGTCGGGCAGACCTACGTCGCGGTGGAGCCCGACGGCCGGGACCCGTGCGAGCTGCGGCAGGCACACGGCGACGCCGCCGTCCGCGACCTCGTGGCGCGCCGGACGCCGCTGATCGCCTTCGTGCTGAAGACGACGCTGGCCGGCTACGACCTCGACACCGTCGAGGGGCGGGTCGCCGCGCTGGAGAAGACCGTGCCGCTGGTCGCGCAGATCAAGGACCACGCGTTGCGGCCGGCCTACGCCCGCCAGCTGGCCGGGATGATCGGCAACACCGACGAGGCCGAGGTGCTCGAGCGGGTGCGCCGGCTGACCGGGGACGGCGCGACGCCGCAGCGGCCGCGAGGTCCCCGGACGCCGCAGCGCTCGCCGGACGACATCGCGGTCGCCGTCGAGCGCGAGGCGGTGAAGGCCGCCCTGCAGACCCCCGAGCTCGCCGGGCCGTCGTTCGACGCCATCCCGGTGGAGGCCTACACCGACCCCGACCACGCCGCGGTGGCCGCCGCGGTCGCGGCCGCCGGGGGAGCGGCGGCGACCCGGGTTACCGGGCCGGCGTGGCTGGACGAGATCGCCGCGCACTGCACGAGCGAGACCGCCCGAGCGCAGCTGACCGCGCTCGCCGTCGAGCCGATGCGGTCGGTGGGGGAGGCCGACGCCGGCTACGTGAACGCGGTGCTGGCCCGGCTGGAGGAGATGCACACCGTCCGCCAGGTGGCCGCGCTCAAGGGTCGGCTGCAGCGGATGAACCCGGTCGAGGCCGGCGACGAGTACATGCGGGCGTTCGGGCAGCTGATGGCGCTCGAGCAGCAGGCGATCTCGCTGCGCCAGCGGGCGATGGGCGGGCTGGCCCAGTGAGCGTGCTCGATCGGGTGCGGCGGCGGTTCACCCGGCCGCCGGAGCTCGTCCGCGCGGTGGCGCTGGCCTCGGCCGACCCCGACGAGCGGGTGCTGGCCTGGGGCGGGCTGGTCCGCGACGAGGGCTGGCTGGTGGCGACCTCCCGCGGCCTGCGCCGCGTCCCGGCGGACCTGTCCCTCACCGAGGCCGGTGACGTCGCCGTCCTGCCGTGGCACGAGGTGGCCTCGGCCCGGTGGACGGCGACCGGCGACGGCGGCGGCCGGTTCGAGGTGACCGCGCTGACCGAGGTGGAGCCCGGGGTGCAGGCGCGGCTGCCGGTGGAGCGGCACGCGCTGCGCGAGGCGGGCGACCTGCCGGCCGTCGTCCGGCGGCGGGTGGACCAGACGGTGGTCGCCAGCCGGCGCGCGCCGCTGCCCACCGGCGGGGGAGTCGTGCTGGTCGCGCGGCGGGTGCCGGGTCAGGCGGCGCGCGAGTGGACGGTCGTGTTCGACGCTGACGCCGACCGCAGCGACCCGGTCGCCCGGGAGGTCGCGCGGGAGAAGCTGGCCGAGGCGGTCGCCGCCGACCAGGTGGACTGACCGGTCGTCAGACCCGGGGCGGGGGCACCGGACCGGGCGCGGTCGTCCCGGTCGGGCGCTCGGTCGAGGTGTCGCGGCCCATCCGGGCCTTCACCGAGTTGACCACCGCGTCGGCGCGGGCCTGGGCCATCCCGGCCACGCCCTGCAGCTGGGGGTTGTCCTTGGCGTTCTCCCACGCCTTGCGGATCTGCTCGTAGCGCTCCCGCCCGGCCTTGGCGCCGAGCACGTACCCGGCACCGAAGCCGGCGAGGAAGGACAGCTTCGCCACGGGGGACCTCCTGCTGCTCAGGGAAGCGGATGATCACCGTAACCGGGTTCCCGTGTGACGCGCGACGCGAGAGCCCCTCCGCGGGGCCCCGGAGGACGTCGGGTACTGTGGTCCCTGCGCGCGGGTCCGACCCGCCGATCCCCCGTAGCTCAATTGGCAGAGCATGCGACTGTTAATCGCAGGGTTATTGGTTCGAGTCCAATCGGGGGAGCAAAGCCGCAGGTCAGCGGCCTATCGGGTCGATAGTTGATCTACCAAGGACCAACGGACGACCAACGAACTCCCTCCCGCGCAGCGCGGCGTGACCCTTGCTGGGGCGTCCCGGGAGCACGGCACGACAACGGCCGAGGATGGCCGCGCAGTAGCGGCGAGTGGATCTGGACGGCCCGGAGTCGGGCCCGGTGCTACAGCGAGCGCTGCAGGGCGTCGGCTGCTTCGGGGCTGGCGAGCCGGCGGCCCATGTAGACGTCCTGGGTGAGGCTGGGCCGGGTGTGGCCGAGGTGGTCGGCGATCTGCCGGGCGGACAGGCCGGCCTCATCCAGCCGGGTGGCGACGGTCTTGCGGAAGACATGTGAGGTGACCCAGTCGAAGCCGGCCCGGTCGGGGACCTGGCGCAGGTCGCCGCTGGTGTCGTTCGGATCGCGTCAGCCGGCCCTGCGGGCTGCGGAAGATCACTGGCGGATCGCGCCGCGGCCTGGGTGACCTGCAGTCCCGCCAGTGTTCCTGTAGTGGCCTGTCCAGGCGCTCGGCTGGTGCCACTCGATCAAGGGTCCGGCGCAGTTGCCGGAATGCGGAACTGTCGGCGCCGATGGGCATGCCGGCGTCGAAGCTGAGCGGAACCCCGGTCGAGGAGCCGGCCCCAGGCCCTGGACGCCGACGCCGTCCTGACGACGGCCTCACGGAGGCCGTGCGCACGACGTCACCGGGCCGAAACACCCTGCGACGGGAGTTAACGGCCGCGGGCTGATCCGTAACGCGCAGACAACCCGTGGCCGCGCGCCGCCCCGAAAACTGTCGAGCGACAGAAAGTCCCCCCGGGGGACCCCCTGACCGCTCCGGGAGCCCACGTGACGACCACGACCCACCTCGCTCCACCGGGGGCGCCCCCCGCCCAGGCCTCCGGCACCGCGACCACCGCGGGGGCCCGGGCGCACGCTCGCGCTCAGCACGGCCAGGTCGCCGACTTCATGCGCCACGTCCCGCCTGCGACCGCGCCCGCCGCACCCGCCGGGGTCGCCCGCGAGGCGCTGACCTGGTCGGAGACGGTCGCGCCCGGCGGGTACGCCACCGCCGTCCTCGCCCGCGGCACCCGGCTGCGGCTCACCGACCGGGACGGCGACGCCTGCGCGCACCTGCTGCTCTACCGCGCGGACGCGCCGCACGAGCGGCTGAACGTCGCCGACACCGTCAAGGTGCCGTGGCAGGCCTACCTGGGCGCCGGGCACCCGCTGCTCAGCGGCTTCGGCCGGGTGCTGGCCACGGTCGTCGCCGACACCTCCGGCCGGCACGACGCCCTCACCGGCACGACCACCCGCGCGGGCAACCAGGCCCGCTACGGGGCGTCGGCGCCCGAGTCGACCGCACCCGCCGGCCGGGAGCTCTTCACCCTGGGCGCGCTCAAGCACGGGCTCGGCGTCCGGGACCTGCCGCCGTCGATCTCCTTCTTCCAGGGCGTGCGGGTCACCCCCGCCGGGACCTTCGAGTGGCTGGGGTCGGCCGGCCCCGGTGCCGCGGTGGACCTGCTGCTGCACGCGGACACGGTCGTGCTGCTGGCCAACACCGCGCACCCGCTGGACCCCCGCCCGGAGTTCACCTGCTCGGCCCTGGAGGTGCGTGCGTGGCCGGCCGCGGCCGACCTCGACCGGCTCGCCGCCGGGGAGCTGACCGGCCCGCTGGGCCCGGAACACCGGCAGGCCATCGCCAACACCGACGCCGACCTGAAGGCCAGGGGAGTGCTGTGACCGTCCAGACCCTGATGCCGGCGCCCGCCGCGGCGGACGGCGCCCTCGTCCCCGGGAGCCTCGTGCTCGACGAGCACGTCCCCGCCCGGGCCGCGTGGTCGGCGGTGGTCGCCGCCGGCGACGTGCTGACCATCGTCGACCTCGCCGGCAACCAGGCCGTCGACTGCCTGCTCTACTCCGCCGCCGACACCGCCGTCCGGTACTCGGCCGCCGAGACGATCCGCCGGCAGGGCCGCATCACCCTCACCACCGGCTCGGTGCTGCGCGCCGACACCGGGCAGCCGCTGATGACAGTCGTGGCCGACGAGGTCGGCGTGCACGACACCCTCGGCGGGGCCTGCTCCAAGGAGTCCAACACGCTGCGCTACGGCCAGCACACCCGCGCCCAGCACGGCTGCATGGAGAACTTCCTCCTCGAGGGCTCGCGGCACGGCCTGTCCGCCCGCGACCTCGCCTCGAACATCAACTGGTTCATGAACGTCCCGGTCGACCCGGACGGGGCGCTCGGCATCGTCGACGGCCTGTCCGCCCCCGGGAAGCGGGTCGCGGTGCGCGCCGAGGTCGACACCCTGGTGCTGGTCTCCAACTGCCCCCAGGTCAACAACCCGTGCAACGCCTTCGACCCCACGCCGGTGCGGATGGTCGTGACGCGGCCGGGGGGCCTGGCATGAGCTTCGACACCCTGCTGGTCGCCAACCGCGGCGAGATCGCCGTCCGGATCATCCGCTCCGCCCGGGCGCTGGGCCTGCGGACCGTCGCGGTCTTCTCCGACGCCGACCGCGGCGCACCGCACGTGCACCTGGCCGACACCGCCGTCCGCATCGGCCCGGCCGCGCCGCAGCAGAGCTACCTGCGCGCCGAGGCCGTCCTCGACGCGGCCGCCCGCACCGGGGCCGGGGCGGTGCACCCCGGCTACGGCTTCCTCTCCGAGGACGCCGGGTTCGCCGCCGCCGTGGAGGCGGCCGGGCTGGCCTTCGTCGGCCCGACCCCCGAGCAGCTGCGGGTCTTCGGCACCAAGCACACCGCCCGGGCCGCGGCCTCGGCCGCCGGCGTGCCGATCTTCCCCGGCACCCCGCTGCTGGCCGACGCCGGCGCGGCGCTGGCCGCGGCCGAGGAGATCGGGTACCCGCTGATGCTCAAGGCCACCGGCGGTGGCGGCGGCATCGGGATGCAGGTCTGCCGGGACGCCGGGGAGCTGCGCGCCGCCTACGAGCGGGTCACCCGCCAGGCCGAGCGCAGCTTCGGCGCCGCCGGCGTCTTCGCCGAGCGGTACGTGGAGCACGCCCGGCACGTCGAGGTGCAGGTCTTCGGCGACGGCACCGGCCGCGTCGTCTCCCTCGGCGACCGCGACTGCTCCCTGCAGCGCCGCAACCAGAAGGTGGTCGAGGAGGCGCCCGCGCCCGCGCTGCCCGAGGAGCTGCGGGAGCGGCTGCAGGAGTCCTCCCGCGCCCTGGCCGCCTCGGTCGGCTACCGCTCCGCCGGGACCGTCGAGTTCGTCTACGACCCGCGCCGGGAGGAGGCCTCCTTCCTCGAGGTCAACGCCCGGCTGCAGGTGGAGCACCCGGTGACCGAGGCGGTGACCGGCGTCGACCTGGTCGCCTGGATGCTGCGGTTGGCGCAGGGCGAGACCGGCGTGCTCGACGCCCACCTGGAACCCGGCCGGACCACCGGCGCGATGCCGGTCCGGGGGCACGCGGTCGAGGCGCGGGTGTACGCGGAGGACCCGGCCCGGGACTTCCAGCCGAGCGCCGGCGTCCTCACCTCCGTCGAGCTGCCCGAGGGCGACGGCGTGCGCGTCGACACCTGGGTGGAGAGCGGCACCGAGGTGTCGACCTCCTACGACCCGCTGCTGGCCAAGGTGATCGCGTCCGGCGCGGACCGGGACGAGGCCCTCGACCGGCTCGCCGCCGCCCTCGCCGGGACGTCGCTGCACGGCATCGAGGTCAACCTGGGCCTGCTGGCCGCGCTGCCGGACCGGTTCGACGTCCGGACGGCCGCGCACAGCACGTCGACCCTGGCCGGGATGGGTGACCCGACGCCGCGGATCACCGTGGAGCGGCCCGGGCTGATGACCACCGTGCAGGACGCGCCCGGCCGGGTCGGGCTGTGGCAGGTCGGCGTCCCCCCGAGCGGCCCGATGGACGACCTGTCGTTCCGGCTGGGCAACACCGCCCTCGGCAACCCCGAGGGCGTGCCCGGCCTGGAGTGCACCGCCACCGGCCCGGCGCTGCGCTTCACCCACCCGACGACCGTCTGCGTCACCGGCGCCGAGGTGCCGGTGACCGTGGACGGCGTCCCGGTGCCGATGTGGGAGCCGGTGCGGGTGCCGGCCGGCGGCCTGCTCGACGTGGGCGCCGCCGAGGGCACCGGGTTGCGCAGCTACGTCCTGTTCGCCGGCGGGCTGGACGTGCCGACGTACCTGGGCAGCGCGGCCACCTTCACCCTCGGCCAGTTCGGCGGGCACGGCGGTCGCGAGCTGCGTCCCGGGGACGTGCTGCGCACCGTGCCCGGCACCGGGGCGGCCGAGGGCGGCCCGGTCCCCGTCGAGCGGCGTCCGGCCATCCCGGCCGACTGGGAGCTCGCGGTCACCGAGGGGCCGCACGCGGCGCCGGAGTTCTTCACCCGCGAGGACGTCGCCACCCTCTACGCCAGCGCCTACACCGTGCACTTCAACTCCGCCCGCACCGGGGTGCGGCTGGAGGGACCGCAGCCGACCTGGGCCCGGCCGGACGGCGGCGAGGCCGGCCTGCACCCCTCCAACATCCACGACAACGCCTACTCCGTCGGCGCCCTGGACTTCACCGGCGACACCCCGATCCTGCTCGGCCCCGACGGGCCCAGCCTCGGCGGCTTCGTCTGCCCGGTGACCGTGGTCGCCGCCGACCGGTGGAAGCTCGGGCAGCTGCGACCCGGCGACACGGTGCGCTTCGTGCCGGTCCGCGCCGCCGACGCGCCGTCCCGCGCCGACCTCTCCCCGGCCCGGGGGGCCGCCTCCCCGGTGGTCCGCAGCAACGGTGCGGACGGCGACGACGGGGTGCTGGCCCGCCGTCCCGCGCCGGCCGGTGCGCCCGCGGTCACCTACCGGCGCAGCGGCGACGACAACGTGCTGGTGGAGTACGGCGAGATCGTGCTCGACCTGGCGCTGCGCGCCCGCGTGCACGCGCTGCACACCCGCCTGGCGGAGCTGCAGGCCTCCGGCGAGGTCACCGGGATCCTCGACCTGACCCCCGGCATCCGCTCGCTGCAGGTGCACGTCGACCCCGACGTGCTGCCGACGTCGCGGCTGATGGGGCTGCTGGCCGAGGTGGAGGCGGACCTCCCCGCGACCTCGGAGCTAGTGGTGCCCAGCCGCTCGGTCCGGCTGCCGCTGTCCTGGGACGACCCGGCCACCCGCGAGGCGATCTCCCGGTACATGTCCGGGGTCCGGGACGACGCCCCGTGGTGCCCGTCGAACATCGAGTTCATCCGCCGGGTCAACGGGCTGGCCTCCGCCGACGACGTGATGGCGACGGTCTTCTCCGCCGAGTACCTGACCCTCGGCCTGGGCGACGTGTACCTCGGCGCCCCGGTGGCCACCCCGCTGGACCCTCGGCACCGGCTGGTCACCACCAAGTACAACCCGGCGCGCACCTGGACGGCGGAGAACTCGGTCGGCATCGGCGGCGCCTACCTGTGCATCTACGGGATGGAAGGCCCCGGCGGCTACCAGTTCGTGGGCCGCACCACGCAGGTGTGGAGCCGTTACCGGCACACCGCGCCGTTCGAGCCGGGCAGCCCGTGGCTGCTGCGCTTCTTCGACCGCATCTCCTGGTACCCGGTCACCTCGGAGGAGTTGCTCGACATGCGCGCCGACCTCGCCGCCGGCCGCGGCTCCGTCGACATCACCGAGGGCACCTTCTCCCTCGCCGAGCACGAGCGGTTCCTCGCCGAGCACGCCGACTCGATCGCCGCCTTCCGCGCCCGGCAGACCGCCGCCTTCGACGCCGAGCGTGCGGCCTGGACCGCGGCCGGGGAGTTCGACCGCGCCAAGCGGGCCGAGTCCACGGCCGCCGCCGCGCCGCCCGGTGACCTCGTCCTGCCCGAGGGCGCCGAGCGGGTCGACGCCCCGATGGTCTCCAACGTCTGGCGGGTCGACGTCGCCGTGGGCGACACCGTCACCGCCGGCCAGCCGCTGCTGGCGCTGGAGGCCATGAAGATGGAGACGGTCGTGACCGCGCCCGCCGACGGGGTGGTGACCCACGTGCTGGTCGGTGCCGGCACCCAGGTGGCCGCCGGCACGCCGCTGGTCGTGATCGCCGACGAGGCGCCCGAGGCCGCGGCGGCGGAGGTGGCGGCGTGAGCGCCGTCGAGCGGGTCCGTGCGGCCTTCCGCGCGATCGCGGACGTCGACCGGCCCGAGGTCTGGGTCCACCTGCGGCCGGAGCCCGAGGTGCTCGCCGAGGCCGCCGCGGTGGACGCCCGGGTCGCCGCGGGGGAGCGGCTGCCCCTGGCCGGGCTGGTCGCGGCGGTGAAGAACAACGTCGACGTGGCCGGGCTGCCCACGACCGCCGGATGCCCGGCCTTCGCGACCGAGCCGGCCGCCGCGGACGCCCCGGTGGTCGAGCGGCTGCGCCGGGCGGGCGCGGTCGTGGTCGGGACGACGAACCTCGACCAGTTCGCCACCGGCCTGGTCGGCACCCGCAGCCCGCACGGCGCCGTCCGGGACGCTCGGCGGCCCGACCGCATCTCCGGCGGCTCGAGCTCGGGTTCGGCCGTGGCGGTCGCCCTCGGGCTGGCCGACCTGGGCGTGGGCACCGACACCGCCGGTTCCGGCCGGGTGCCCGCCGCGCTGCAGGGGATCGTGGGCATCAAGCCGACCGTGGGCGTCGTCCCCACCGACGGCGTCGTCCCCGCCTGCCGCTCCTACGACTGCGTGACCGTGTTCGCCCGCGACCTGGACACCGCCGACGCGGCCATGGCGGTGATGGCCGGCGGGGCGCGGCCCTGGCCGTCCGCCGCGCCGCTGGCCGCCCGGCCGGCGGCCCGGGTCGCCGTCCCGCGGCAGCTGCCGGCGCTGTCCCCGGCCCGGCAGGAGGCCTTCCGCGCGGCGGCCGGCCGGCTGGTCGCGCAGGGGGCGACCGTCGTGTCCGTCGACCTGTCGCCGTTCCTCGAGGCGGCGCGGCTGCTCTACGACGGGGGGCTGGTCGCCGAGCGCCACGCCGCGGTCGGCGGGTTCGTCGACGCGCACCGCGACGCGGTGGACCCGACCGTGGGCGCGATCATCGGCGCGGCCGGGACGGTGCCCGCGACCCGGCTGCTCGCCGACCGCGAGCGGCTCGCCGAGCTGACCGCACTCGCGACGGCCGAGCTCGCCGGGACCGACGCCCTGCTGCTGCCGACGACCACGGAGCACCCGACCCTCGCGGAGGTGGCCGCCGACCCCATGGGCGTCAACTCTCGGCTGGGCACCTACACCAACTTCTGCAACCTCATGGACCTGTGCGCGGTCGCCGTGCCCTCGGGCACCGTCCGTGAGGTCGACGGCGAGGACGTGCAGTTCGGCGTCTCGATCGTCGCCCGGGCCGGCGCCGACGCCGTCGCCCTGGACCTGGCCCGGCTGGTGCAGTTGCCTTCGGAGCCGGTGGCCCGCCCCGGCGCGGCCGCGGTCGCCGCCCGCGCGGACGTGCCGTGGCCGGTCCCGTCCGGCGCGGCCGCCACCCGGCTGTTCGTGGTCGGCGCGCACCTGCGCGGCCAGCCCCTGGACGGCGAGCTCGACGACCGCGGAGCCCGCTGGCTGGGCCCGGCCACGACGGCGCCGGCCTACCGGCTGGCCCGGCTGGAGACCGTCCCGGCCAAGCCCGGCCTGGCCCGGGTCGGCCGCGGGTCCGGGGTGGCGATCGGCGGCCAGCTGTGGCTGGTGCCCACCGCGGCGCTGGGGGACTTCCTCGCCGCGCTGCCCGCGCCGATGTCCCTCGGCCGGGTGGAGCTGGCCGACGGGTCGGAGGTGGTCGGGTTCGGCTGCAGCCTCGAGGCCTGGCAGGGCGCCGTCGACATCTCCGAGCACGGCGACTGGCCCACTGCCCAGCGGCAGCTGCTGGTGGACGCGTGACCGGCACCCTCACCGGTGTCGCCCGCGCCGCGGTGGTCCACCGGATGTGGCGGCGGGAGGGCATCTGGACGCCCGGTGCGGCCCCGGACACCACGACCGAGGCCCACTGGCTGCAGCTGGGCACCTGGTACTGCGACCTGCGGCAGCCCGCCGACCTGCCGCCGGTCGACGCCGGGTCGCCGACCGACCACGTGCGCGCGCTGGCCCGCCAGGAGGCCTTCGCCGGACGGCTCCTGCAGGACGGCGAGGTCTGGACCTGGACGCGGGACGTCGACCTGCACCCGCCCGCAGACCTCCCCGACGCCGGCCGGCTGGCCCTCGACGGCGACGTGGTCGTAGAGACCGGGGTCGGCCGGGACTACGTCGAGCGCTGGGCCGCCGTGGAAACCGGTCCGGAGCCGACGCCGCGGCAGGAGCTGGTGCTGCGCGGCGAGGACGGCCGCGCCGGCCTGCTGCTGCGGCTGGGGGACCGCTTCGGCTACGTCCGCGACCGGGCGGTTCCGCTGCCGCCGGGGGCCGCGCTGCGGGACCTCGTCGCGGGCAGCGACCTGGCCGCCGTCCGGGAGCTGCTGGACCTGGAGGTGTCCCTCGGCGTCGTCGTCGGCGGCGCCTGGCGCATCACCCGGTCGACCCTTCCCCTCCGCGTCGGCTGCCTGCTGCAACCGCAGGCGGACGGCGACCCCGCCCTGCTCCCCACCGATCTGACCACCGCCGACCTGACCGCCGACGGACGCCCGGTGCGCCGCCGCTGGCGGGTCACCACCTGAGAGGAACCCACCCGTGTCCGAGGCCTTCACCGAGGTCCCCGTCCTGGACATCTCCGCGCTGCGCGACGAGGGCGGCCCCGGCTACGCCGACGCCGTCCGCGAGCTGGGGGACGCCGCTCGCCGCGTGGGTTTCGCCCAGCTGGTCGGCCACGGCATCGACCGGTCGCTGTTCGACGCGCTGCTCACGCAGACGGAGCGGTTCTTCGCGCTGCCGCTGGAGGACAAGATGCGCGTCCACATCGGCACCTCGACCAACCACCGCGGCTACGTGCCGATCGGCGAGGAGGTGTTCGCCGGCGGGACCCCCGACCACAAGGAGGCCTTCGACCTCTCCTTCGAGCTGCCCGCCGACGATCCGCGCTACCTCGCCGGCAACCCGCTGCTCGGCCCGAACCAGTGGCCCGACCTGCCGGGCTTCCGGGAGGCCGTGAGCGCCTGGTACGACGCGGTCTTCGCGCTGTCGCGGACGGTGCTGCGCGCCTTCGCCGTCGCCCTGGGGGAGGCCCCGGACCGGTTCGACCGGCACGTGACGACGCCGCCGTCCCAGCTGCGGCTGATCCACTACCCGTACGACCCCTCGGCCGCCGACCGGCCCGGCATCGGCGCGCACACCGACTACGAGTGCTTCACCCTGCTGCGGCCCACGGCGCCCGGGTTGCAGGTCATGAACCCCGCCGGCACCTGGCTCGACGTCCCGCTGCTCGAGGACGCCTTCGTCCTCAACATCGGCGACCTGCTGGAGACCTGGACCAACGGCGCGTTCGTCGCGACCACCCACCGGGTGCGCAAGGTCTCCCAGGAGCGCTACTCGTTCCCGCTGTTCTTCAACGTCGACTACGACACCCCGGTCGCACCGCTGGAGGGCTTCGTCCGCGAGGGGCAGCCCCCGATGCAGCCGCTGGTCGCCGGTGAGCACCTGTTCGCCCAGACCGCGCAGAGCTTCCGCTACCTGCGCGAGCGGCTCGCCGCCGGCGAGATCGCGCTGCCCGAGGGCGCGCGGCCGCTGTCCTCCTTCGGCCAGGAAGCCCGCCAGCTCGTCTGACCGCTCGGCCCCCGCACCACCCCCTGGCAACGGCGCCCGGGACCCCGCACCGCCGTCCCCCTCCCGCCTCCTTCCTGGAGTCCCGCCATGATCGTTGCCGGTGTCGGTCTGTGTCTGCTCGTCCTCACAGCCAGCGGACTCGTCTCCGCCCGCAGGGTGCGCGGCGACACGACCAACTACCTCGTCGCCGGCCGCAGCCTGTCCGCCGGGCTGGTCGGCGCCGTCCTCATCTCCCAGGCCGTCGACTCGAACGCGACCCTGGGCAACGCCGACCTCGCCGCGTCGTTCGGCTTCTGGGCCGGTGCCGCCCTGCCCATCGGGCTGGCGCTCTGTCTCCTGCTGATGGGGCTCTTCTTCGCCCGCCGGATGCACGCGGCGAACGTGGTCACGCTGCCGGAGTTCTTCCGGAGGCGGTTCGGCCGCGGCGTGGAGCTCTCCTCCTCGGTGCTGACCGTCGGCAGCTTCGCGATCCTGCTGGCCGGCAACCTGGTCGCCCTCGGCTTCCTCCTCGAGCGGTTCCTGGGCGTCAGCTACACCGTCGGCATCCTGATCACCATCCCGCTGGCCCTCCTCTACACGATCACCGGCGGCATGTTCGCCAGCGTCTACACCGGGGTGGCCCAGGTCGCCATCAACGTCGTCGGCGTCATCGCGCTGGTCGTCTGGATGGCCACCACCCACGGGTTGGCCGCCCCCGAGGGGCTCGGCGCCGGGCACCTGGAGCAGCTCACCTCCAGCGACGCCGGCGCGGTGGTCAACTGGGCGACGATCATCGCGCTCGGGCTGGGCAACCTCGTCGCGATCGACCTCATGCAGCGGGTCTTCTCCTCGCGCAGCCCGGGTGCCGCCCAGCGGGCCTGCTTCTCCGCCGCCACCGGCATCCTGCTGTTCTGCCTGCCGCTGTCGTTCGTCGCCGTCGCCGCGGTCGGCGTGGTCGGGGACGCCGCGGCCGACGGGCCGATCCTCTACACGCTGCTGGGTGAGCACGCGCCGGTCTGGCTCGCGGTGGTCGTCATCTCCGGCCTGCTGGCGGCCACCGTGACCACGGTCAGCGGGGTCCTGCTCAGCACCGCGTCGGTACTCGTCCGCAACGTCCTGCGGGTGGACGCCGGCGTGCCGGTCATGACGCCGCGCATCCTGCGGGCCACCCGGCTGGCGACCCTGCCGATGGCCGCGCTCGCCGCGGTGATCGCGCTGCGGGTACCGCAGACGGGCATCCTGCTGACCCTCGCGTTCGACCTGCTGCTGGCCAGCCTGGTGGTGCCGTTCGTCCTCGGGCTGTACTGGTCGCGCGGCGGGGCGGCCGCGGCAGCGGCGGCGATCGTCGTCGGCATCGGCGTCCGGCTGGTGTTCTTCGTGCTGACGCCGACGATCTACGGGGTCGAGAACACGCTGCTGCACGTCCCGAACGACGTGGTCACCTCCGCGGTGGACGGCTGGTCCACGGTGTGGGCGGCAGCGGCGTCGCTGATCGCCTACGTCGCCGTCGCGGTGGTCACCCGGCGACCGGCGGTCGCCGCGGGGGGGGGGGGGGGGGGGGGGGGGGGGGGGGGGGGGGGGGGGGGGGGCGGGGGGGGGGGGGGGGGGCGGGGGGGGGCGCGG